>NZ_JAJNSC010000013.1:0-97333 GCF_027497975.1 Streptococcus sp. SM5
CCATGATTTTATATCAGTAAGAGCCCTGAGAGATGATCAGGTAGATAGGTTAGAAGTGGAAGTGTGGCGACACATGTAGCGGACTAATACTAATAGCTCGAGGACTTATCCAAAGTAACTGAGAATATGAAAGCGAACGGTTTTCTTGGTTTGAATAGATATTCAATTTTGAGTAGGTATTACTCAGAGTTAAGTGACGATAGCCTAGGAGATACACCTGTACCCATGCCGAACACAGAAGTTAAGCCCTAGAACGCCGGAAGTAGTTGGGGGTTGCCCCCTGTGAGATATGGAAGTCGCTTAGCTCTAGGGAGTTTAGCTCAGCTGGGAGAGCATCTGCCTTACAAGCAGAGGGTCAGCGGTTCGATCCCGTTAACTCCCATTTAAGCGGGTGTAGTTTAGTGGTAAAACTACAGCCTTCCAAGCTGTTGTCGCGAGTTCGATTCTCGTCACCCGCTTTGAACTTTGTTCAAATTACATTACCAAGTTTTTAACTTGGGCGCGTAGCTCAGGTGGTTAGAGCGCACGCCTGATAAGCGTGAGGTCGGTGGTTCGAGTCCACTCGTGCCCATAGAGTTTGGTCCGTTGGTCAAGGGGTTAAGACACCGCCTTTTCACGGCGGTAACACGGGTTCGAATCCCGTACGGACTATTATGGAGGATTACCCAAGTCCGGCTGAAGGGAACGGTCTTGAAAACCGTCAGGCGTGTAAAAGCGTGCGTGGGTTCGAATCCCACATCCTCCTTTTGTATTAACGCGGGATGGAGCAGCTCGGTAGCTCGTCGGGCTCATAACCCGAAGGTCGTAGGTTCAAATCCTGCTCCCGCAATAAGGCTCGGTAGCTCAGTTGGTAGAGCAATGGATTGAAGCTCCATGTGTCGGCGGTTCGATTCCGTCTCGCGCCATATTTTATTTATAACTTGGAAGGGTAGCGAAGAGGCTAAACGCGGCGGACTGTAAATCCGCTCCTTCGGGTTCGGGGGTTCGAATCCCTCCCCTTCCATTACTTTAGTTACGGGCATAGTTTAAAGGTAGAACTAAGGTCTCCAAAACCTTCAGTGTGGGTTCAATTCCTACTGCCCGTGTTAATATGATTATGGCGGGTGTGGTGAAGTGGTTAACACACCAGATTGTGGCTCTGGCATGCGTGGGTTCGATCCCCATCACTCGCCTATTTTATATTATTGGGGTATAGCCAAGCGGTAAGGCAAGGGACTTTGACTCCCTCATGCGTTGGTTCGAATCCAGCTACCCCAGTTACTATTTGCCGGCGTGGCGGAATTGGCAGACGCGCTGGACTCAAAATCCAGTGTCCGCAAGGACGTGCCGGTTCGACCCCGGCCGCCGGTATAGTATAGAGCTAGGAACGTAGTTAATCTTCGTTCCTTTTTTGTATTATTTTTGGTATAATAGTAGTTATTCAAATTTCATTTAGATTAAGAAAGAGTAGGATAGTATGTCTCGTTCTATCGATTTATTAAAACATCGGTATTTGAAAAATATTAAAGAAAATCCTGAATTATTTATTGGGGTTGAGCTGGAATATCCTGTTGCAAATTTAGAGGGGCTTGCTACAAATGTTGATGTTATAAAGGAACTGTTTAATTATTTAGTTTCTGCTTTAGATTTTATTGTAGAGAAGGTAGATGATTTTGGAAATCCTATCCAGTTAGTGGATCCGATAAGTCAGGATGCTATTTTATTTGAAGTTTCTTATACAACGATTGAGTTTGCATTTGGTAAGGCTGAAACGATTCAAGAGGTCGAAAATCGTTTCAATAATTATATGAATGTAATTCAGAGAAAATTAGACGAATCTAATCATGCTATTGTTGGCTGTGGCATTCATCCCAACTGGGATAAAAATGAGAATTGTCCAGTGGCTTATCCACGCTACCAGATGTTGATGGATTATTTGAATTTGAATACAAATATTACTCAATCAGATCTACATCATTTCCCTGAATATGGTGCTTTTATCTGTGGGAGTCAGGTTCAGTTGGATATTTCAAAATCCAACTACTTACGGGTTATTAATGCTTTTACTCAAATTGAAGCGGCTAAGGCTTACTTGTTTGCAAACTCTGAGTTTTCGGGAGCAGATTGGGACACGAAAATTTCAAGGGATATTTTCTGGGAAGAATCCATGCATGGTATCTATACAGAGAATGTTGGGGTTAATGCTAGACTCTTTAATGATGAAGCTGATTTTTTTGACTATCTAAATCATTCTGCAATTTTTACTGCAGAACGTGATGGGCAAACATATTATTTTTATCCGATTCAGGCAAGAGATTATTTGGCTATGCCTGAAATCCAGACATTTGCTTTGAATGGGGATGAGGTTATTATTTACCCTCAAGAGAAGGATTTTGAAACTCATCGCAGTTATCAGTACCAAGACTTAACGACTCGCGGAACAATTGAGTTTCGTAGTGTGTGTACACAGCCACTTGATAGGACTTTTGCTTCTGCAGCTTTTCACTTGGGATTATTAGTTAATTTAGAGAAACTTGAATCTTACTTAGAAATCGCACCTTTCTTTAAAGCATTTGGGAGAAATTATAAGTCTTTAAGGCGGCAATTTTCTAAGAAAAAGCTAACAGATGAGGAGAAAACTGCGATTATAGAGTTTTCAAAAGACTTACTCTTGCTAGCTGAGGAAGGCCTGAAGATGAGAAATAAACAAGAAATGATTTATTTAGAGCCTTTGAAGAAAGAATTGGGACTATAATTTCTCTTATAAAGGGAGAATTTTCTGAAAAATCATGATATAATGGAAGAGACTATAGATAAAGGATAGAGAGTAATGACATTAGTTTATCAATCAACGCGTGATGCCAACAATACAGTAACTGCTAGCCAAGCAATTTTACAAGGTTTGGCAACGGATGGTGGTTTGTTTACACCAGTTACTTATCCAAAGGTAGATTTGGATTTTGAAAAATTGAAAGATGCTTCTTACCAAGAAGTTGCTAAGTTAGTTTTGTCAGCCTTTTTAGATGATTTTACGGCTGAGGAGTTGGACTACTGTATCAACAATGCCTACGATAGCAAGTTTGATACTCCAGCTATCGCGCCTTTGGTGAAATTAGACGGGCAATACAACTTGGAACTGTTCCATGGTTCTACGATTGCCTTTAAGGATATGGCCTTGTCTATCTTGCCATACTTTATGACGACTGCTGCTAAAAAGCATGGTTTGGAGAACAAGATTGTCATTTTGACAGCGACATCTGGTGATACTGGGAAAGCTGCTATGGCGGGATTTGCGGATGTGCCTGGTACAGAGATTATCGTCTTTTATCCAAAGGATGGTGTCAGCAAGGTGCAAGAGTTGCAAATGACCACTCAGACTGGCGACAATACTCATGTTATCGCCATTGACGGTAACTTTGACGATGCGCAAACAAACGTTAAGCATATGTTCAATGATGTGGCTCTTCATGAAAAATTGGTGGCCAACAAGTTGCAATTTTCATCTGCAAACTCTATGAATATCGGTCGTTTGGTGCCACAGATTGTTTATTATGTTTATGCCTATGCTCAGTTGGTTAAGTCTGGTGAGATTGTGGCTGGTGATAAGGTCAACTTCACAGTACCAACTGGAAACTTTGGAAATATCTTGGCTGCCTTTTATGCTAAGCAAATTGGTCTACCAGTTGGCAAATTAATCTGTGCTTCAAATGACAACAATGTTTTGACAGACTTCTTCAAGACACGTGTTTACGACAAGAAGCGTGAGTTTAAGGTAACAACTAGTCCATCTATGGATATTTTGGTATCTTCAAACTTGGAGCGCTTGATTTTCCATCTTTTGGGTAATGATGCGGTTAAAACAGCTGAACTCATGAATGCTTTGAATACACAAGGTCAATATGAGTTGACTAATTTTGATGCAGAGATTCTTGATCTCTTTGTGGCTGAATATGCTACTGAGGAAGAAACAGCGGCAGAAATCAAGCGTGTTTATGAGTCAGACTCTTATATTGAGGATCCTCATACAGCAGTTGCCTCGGCAGTTTATAAGAAATACCAAGTGGCTACTGGCGATGCGACTAAGACAGTGATCGCTTCAACAGCGAGTCCATACAAGTTCCCAGTGGTTGCAGTAGAAGCTGTAACTGGAAAATCAGGGCTTGGCGACTTTGAAGCCTTGGCTCAATTACATGATATTTCAGGAGTGGCAGTGCCGCCAGCAGTTGACGGTCTTGAAACAGCTCCTGTTCGTCATAAGACAACTGTTACAGCAACAGACATGCAAGTAGCGGTTGAGGCTTATCTAGGACTTTAAGACAGAGGGAGTAAACTCGGTTGGGAAACCAACTGAGTTTCTTTTCATCAGGAGGAGAGATTGTTTAAGAAAAATAAAGACATTCTTAATATTGCCTTACCAGCTATGGGTGAAAACTTTTTGCAGATGCTCATGGGAATGGTGGACAGTTATTTAGTTGCTCATTTAGGATTGATAGCTATTTCAGGTGTTTCAGTGGCTGGTAATATTATTACTATTTATCAGGCGATTTTCATTGCTCTGGGGGCAGCTATTTCTAGTGTTATTTCAAAGAGTTTGGGGCAGAAGGATCAGTCTAAGCTAACCTATCATGTGACTGAGGCATTGAAGATTACTTTACTATTAAGTTTCCTTTTAGGAGCTTTGTCTATCTTCGCTGGACAAGAGATGATAGGACTTTTGGGGACTGAACAGGCTGTGGCCGAGAGTGGTGGACTCTACTTATCTTTGGTAGGCGGATCGATTGTTCTCTTGGGCTTGATGACGAGTTTGGGAGCCTTGATTCGTGTAACGCATAATCCGCGTCTACCCCTCTATGTGAGTCTCTTATCTAATGCCTTGAATATTCTTTTTTCAAGTCTAGCTATTTTTGTCCTTGATATGGGCATAGCGGGTGTTGCTTGGGGGACTATCTTGTCTCGATTAGTCGGTCTTGTGATTTTGTGGTCACAATTAAAACTGCCTTATACGAAACCAACTTTTGGTTTAGATAAGGACCTGTTGACCTTGGCTTTACCAGCAGCTGGAGAGCGACTTATGATGCGGGCTGGAGATGTCGTTATCATTGCCTTGGTCGTTTCTTTTGGGACGGAGGCAGTGGCTGGAAATGCGGTCGGAGAAGTCTTGACCCAGTTTAACTACATGCCTGCCTTTGGCGTTGCTACGGCAACGGTTATGTTGGTGGCCCGAGCAGTTGGAGAGGCTAATTGGGAAAGAGTAGCTAGTTTGAGCAAGCAAACCTTTTGCCTTTCTCTGTTTCTCATGTTGCCCTTGACCTTTAGTATCTATGCCTTAGGAATACCACTGACTCATCTCTATACGACTGATCCTCTAGCGGTTGAGGCTAGTGTTCTAGTGACACTTTTTTCACTACTTGGTACTCCCATGGCGACAGGGACAGTTATTTATACGGCAGTTTGGCAGGGTTTGGGGAATGCTCGGCTTCCATTTTATGCGACAAGTATTGGAATGTGGTGTATCCGCATTGGAACAGGATATCTGATGGGGATTGTGCTTGGTTGGGGTTTGTCTGGTATTTGGGCAGGGACTCTCTTGGATAATGGTTTTCGCTGGTTATTTCTACGCTACCGTTACCAGCGTTATATGAGCTTGAAAGGATAGGAAATGCAAAAAACAGCTTTTATTTGGGATTTAGACGGGACTTTATTGGACTCTTACGAAGCGATTTTATCAGGGATTGAGGAGACTTTTGGTCAGTTTTCTATTCCTTATGATAAGGAGAAAGTGAGAGAGTTTATCCTTAAGTGTTCTGTGCAGGATTTGCTTGTGCAGGTGGCTGAAGAGCGAAAGCTAGATGTGGAAGTACTAAATCAGGTGCGTGCCCAGAGTCTGGCTGAGAAGAATGCTCAGGTAGTTTTAATGCCAGGTGCGCGTGAAGTGTTAGCTTGGGCAAAAGAAACAGAGATTCAGCAGTTTGTCTATACTCATAAGGGGGACAATGCTTTTGCCATTCTAAGAGACTTGGGGTTGAAATCCTATTTTACAGAGATTCTAACCAGTCAGAGTGGCTTTGCGCGGAAGCCAAGTCCAGAAGCGGCTACCTATCTGTTAGACACGTATCAGTTGGATCCTGAGAAAACCTATTATATAGGAGACCGGACTCTGGATGTGGAATTCGCCCAGAATAGTGGGATTCAAAGTATCAATTTTTTAGAGTCGTCTTATGAAGGCAATCACAAGATTCAAGCGTTAGCAGATATTTCCCGTTTTTTTAAGGCTGAGCGATAAAAAGATTGTGTCAGTTTTGTGACAGAGACCTAACAAACTATTTCAAGTAATCGAGTTTGTTACAAGGAATAGACAGTTCTGTTAAATAGGCCCGCGAGGGCTTTTTTTCTGCATTTTTTGTGTTATCATAGACAGGTACTCATTTGAAAGGAATTTGAAAGAATGAAGAAAAGAATATTATTAGCATCAACAGTAGCCTTGTCATTTGCCCCAGTATTGGCAACTCAAGCAGAAGAAGTTCTTTGGACTGCACGTAGTGTTGAGCAAATCCAAAACGATTTGACTAAAACGGACAACAAAACAAGTTATACTGTTCAGTATGGTGATACCTTGAGCACTATTGCAGAAGCCTTGGGTGTAGATGTCACAGTTCTTGCGAATTTGAATAAAATCACGAATATGGACTTGATTTTCCCAGAAACTGTTTTGACAACGACCGTCAATGAAGCAGAAGAAGTAACGGAAGTTGAAATCCAAACACCTCAAGCAGATTCTAGTGAAGAAGTGACAACTGCGACAGCAGATTTGACAACCAATCAAGTGACCGTTGATGATCAAACTGTTCAAGTTGCAGATCTTTCTCAACCAATTGCAGAAGCTCCAAAAGCGGTAGAAACTCCAAGCGCAAAAGAAGTAGCATCAAATTCAGAAGTTGCAGAGACAGTGACTGCTGCAGAAGAAGTGGCATCTTCTACAGGAACTTCTGCTTCAGAGGAGCAAACAGCCGAGACAAGCAATGCAGTTGCAGAGGCAGCTCCTCAGGCAACGACTCCAGCTGAGAAAGAGGAAACACAAGCCAGCTCTCAAGCTGCTTCAACAGTGGAAGAAACTAGAACTCCAGTAGAAGAAAAAGCAACCGAAACAACTGCAACCAGTTCAGAAGAAGCAAAAGAAGCCTCATCAAATGAAGCTACAACAGCAGTTTCTACTTATCAACCAGAAGAGACGAAAACAACTTCAGCAACTTACGCAGCTCCAGCTGCGCCCGATTATGCTGGACTGGCAGCAGCGAAATCTGAAAATGCTGGCCTTCAACCACAAACAGCTGCCTTTAAAGAAGAAATTGCCAACTTGTTTGGTATTACATCCTTTAGTGGTTACCGTCCAGGCGACAGTGGAGATCACGGAAAAGGTTTGGCTATCGACTTTATGGTACCAGAAGGCTCAGAACTAGGGGATAAGATTGCGGAATACGCTATTCAAAATATGGCCAGCCGTGGCATTAGTTACATCATTTGGAAACAACGTTTCTATGCTCCATTCGATAGCAAATATGGACCAGCTAATACTTGGAATCCAATGCCAGACCGTGGTAGTGTGACAGAAAACCATTATGACCACGTTCACGTTTCAATGAATGGATAAACCATACTTTGTAATATCATTTTGACGAATGAGATCTAGCTTTCGTGATAGAAAGCGATTCTCGTTCGTTTTTTCTTTATCATACTCTTCAAAAATTTCTTCAAACCACGTTAGTTTCGCCTTGCCGTAGGTATGGTTACTGACTTCGTCAGTCTTATCTACAACCTCAAAGCAGTGCTTTAAGCAACCTACGGCTAGCTTCCTAGTTTGCTCTTTGATTTTCATTGAGTATCAATATGAATGGAAAATGGAAGTTAGCATTTTGTAATGATTGAAGCAACATTCTTGCAATCTATTTTAATTTATATTATACTTGATTAGTCAATTATTGATAAATCAATCGAAAAGAGAAAAGAAATGATAGAGATTCAAGATCTGCTTTATCAACTCCGCTTGTCTGAGCAAGCGAGTACGCAATTGTTTGAAAAAAGACTTGGGATTAGTTTAACACGGTATCAGATTTTATTATTTTTGCTGGAGAATTCTCCCTGTAACCAAATGGCGGTTCAGGAGCGTTTGAAAATTGATCAGGCTGCTTTGACACGGCATTTCAAGATTCTGGAAAAGGAAGGTTTGGTGGAGCGCCATCGCAATCCTGAAAATCAGCGAGAAGTGTTGGTAGAGGCTACGAAGTATGCCAAGGAGCAGTTAGTGGTGAATCCCCCTCTGCAACATATCAAGGTTAAGGAAGAGATGGAAAGTATCTTAACAGAGTCTGAAAGAACAGAACTCAGCCGTTTATTAAATAAATTGGTTTTGGGTATTGAAAATATAGAAATTTAAGGAGAAATAGATGTCAATTATTACAATCATTTTAGCAACGATTATTGCTTTGGAGCATTTTTACATTTTTTATTTGGAAAGTATTGCAACGCAATCAGATGCGACTAGTCGTGTCTTTAACATGGACAAGGAAGAACTGGCTCGTCCGTCAGTAAGTTCATTGTTTAAAAATCAAGGGATTTATAATGCTCTGTAGGAGTCTTTCTCTTGTATGGGATTTATTTCTCACAGAATTTAGAAATTGTGACTATTTTTGTTTTATTTGTGATTGGTGCTGCGGCTTATGGCTCTCTCACAGCAGATAAGAAAATTATTTTGAAGCAAGGTGGACCAGCTATTTTGGCCTTGATTAGTATTTTTCTCTTTAAATAAACTTTAATGCCGGTCTGATCCTCTCTAGTCCTTTTCACTCCAGAATAAGGGAAATATGTTATACTTGTTTTTAAGAAAATAGTTTCATGGAATTGGTTGTAAGGAGTTAGAAATGAAAGTATTAGTGACAGGTTTTGAGCCCTTTGGAGGGGAAAAGGTCAATCCAGCTTTGGAGGCCATTAAAGGTTTACCAGCTGAAATCCATGGTGCTGAGGTCCGTTGGCTAGAAGTGCCAACAGTCTTTCACAAATCGGCCCAAGTATTGGAAGAAGAAATGAGTCGTTATCAACCGGACTTTGTCCTTTGTATCGGCCAAGCAGGTGGAAGAACCAGCTTGACACCTGAACGAGTAGCCATTAATCAAGACGATGCACGCATTCCTGATAACGAAGGTAATCAGCCGATTGACCTTCCCATTCGAGCGGATGGTGCTTCGGCCTACTTTAGCAGTTTGCCGATTAAAGCGATGGTTCAAGCTATAAAAAAAGAAGGCTTGCCGGCCTCTGTTTCCAATACGGCAGGGACTTTTGTCTGCAATCATTTGATGTATCAGGCCCTCTATTTGGTAGAAAAGAAATTTCCACATGTTAAGGCAGGTTTTATGCATATTCCTTATATGATGGAACAGGTGGTGAATCGACCGACTACCCCAGCTATGAGTTTAGTGGACATTATGCGAGGGATAGAAGCAGCAATCGGGGCTATTATAGAACATGGAGATCAAGATCTCAAGTTGGCAGGCGGAGAAACTCATTGATAGAAAAAAGCTTGAGGGGCCACCTTCAAGCTTTTAGACGTTTTCGAGCCAATACTGCTCGGTAAAAAATCATTTTATTAATTTGAATGTAGGGTAGGAGTGAGAAACTAGCAATCCCAAAAGTAATCCAATTGAGGAAGTACCAAGGAAGGAGTTGTAAGTCTAGGACGAAACGCTGGAACTTGTATCCTTTCATCAGGAAGCGGCTGGTTTTAAGGATTTGTCCTGGTCTAGCTTGTCCTAAGTCTAGGGTGTCACAGAGGAGAAATTCTACCTGTGAATAAGCATAGTATTGTGGAATATAGAGACTATTTCCGACAATCATCAAGAGGATACTTGCTAGAAAGTAAAGACCAAAGGTCATGAGGAAACGCTCGGTTTCAATTGACGTGAGATCCAGATTGGGAAACTCAGGGTGAAGGGCAACGAATTTCTTTGCAAGAAAGCTACTGTAAAAGAGGAAGTAAATTCCAAGTAAACTAGGAATGCTCCATAAGAAGAGATAGAAACGTTTGAGAAGGAGAGTCAAAAAGGTTTGTGAAAAGTGCTCTTCGTTAAAGAGAGTGAGACTATTTTTGACGAATAGTTCTGTATCTGGATTCTTGATGAGTTTCAGAGTTGTATAAACTGAACTGGTTAGAAGTATTGTTCCGATAAAGGAGACTAATAGAGGAAAAAGGTAGGCTTGGAATACATGGCCAAACACGCTTAAAAAGGGTTCTTCTAAAATAGCTTCGTTGATACGCTCTAAGGGATTAAGAAAGCCAGACAAGATGACCAGTATACTAGGTAAGAGATAGACGAGAAAGAGGCGGGGATTTTCAGCCTGAAATTGTCTGGCCTGCAGACGAATGGTTTTTAAATCAATTTTTGGGTATTTCATTCTCTCATTATACCATAGTTCGTGACAGTTCCTACTTTTTTTGATAAAATCATACAGTATGCCCTTGTGCACAAAGTATGAACTGGGACTGTCTTTCCCAGCTTCGGAGGTAAAAAATGTCAGATTCACCAATCAAATATCGTTTGATTAAGAAAGAAAAACACACAGGAGCTCGTCTGGGAGAAATCATCACTCCCCACGGTACCTTCCCAACACCTATGTTTATGCCAGTTGGGACACAAGCCACTGTCAAAACTCAGTCGCCTGAAGAATTGAAGGAGATGGGTTCGGGAATTATCCTATCCAATACCTATCATCTCTGGCTTCGTCCTGGAGATGAACTCATTGCTCGCGCAGGCGGTCTCCACAAGTTTATGAATTGGGACCAGCCTATCTTGACAGATAGTGGTGGTTTTCAGGTTTATTCCTTAACAGATAGCCGTAATATCACAGAAGAAGGAGTAACCTTTAAAAACCATCTCAATGGTTCTAAGATGTTCCTATCGCCAGAAAAAGCTATCTCTATTCAGAATAATTTGGGCTCAGACATCATGATGTCCTTTGACGAATGTCCTCAGTTTTATCAACCTTACGACTACGTTAAGAAATCAATCGAGCGTACCAGCCGTTGGGCTGAGCGTGGTTTGAAGGCTCACCGTCGTCCACATGACCAAGGTTTGTTTGGAATTGTGCAGGGGGCTGGATTTGAAGACCTGCGTCGCCAATCGGCTCATGACCTTGTCAGTATGGATTTCCCAGGCTACTCTATCGGTGGCTTAGCAGTGGGAGAAACCCACGAAGAGATGAATGCGGTCTTGGACTTTACAACACAACTGCTGCCTGAAAATAAACCTCGTTATCTGATGGGTGTGGGAGCGCCAGATAGCTTGATTGATGGGGTGATTCGTGGGGTGGATATGTTTGACTGTGTCTTGCCGACTCGAATCGCTCGTAATGGGACTTGTATGACCAGTCAAGGTCGTTTGGTTGTCAAAAATGCCCAGTTTGCTGAGGACTTTACGCCACTGGATCCTGAGTGTGATTGCTACACATGTAAGAACTATACACGCGCTTACCTTCGTCACCTGCTCAAGGCCGATGAAACCTTTGGTATCCGCTTGACTAGTTACCATAACCTTTACTTCTTGCTTAACCTGATGAAGCAAGTGCGACAAGCCATCATGGATGACAATCTCTTGGAATTCCGTGAGTATTTTGTGGAAAAATATGGCTATAATAAATCAGGCCGTAATTTCTAAAATGGAAGTGATATAAGCTAAAAATCCTAAGTTTTCTCTTGGGATTTTTCTTCTTTTTTTGATAGAATAAAGTGTATAATGAAAGGGAGAATAAACTCGTATGCGCATTAAATGGTTTTCCTTGATTAGGATTACAGGTTTACTTTTGGTACTCTTGTATCATTTCTTTCAGACCATCTTTCCTGGAGGATTTTTCGGGGTAGATGTCTTCTTTACATTTTCAGGTTTCCTGATTACAGCTCTACTTATCGAAGAATTTTCTAAAAATCATGAAATTGATTTGGTTGGATTTTTTAGGAGACGCTTTTATCGTATCGTGCCACCTGTGGTTTTGATGGTCTTGGTAACCATGCCCTTTACTTTTCTAGTTCGGCAAGATTATGTGGCTGGAATTGGGGGTCAGATTGCGGGTGTCTTAGGCTTCATGACCAACTTCTATGAACTGCTAACAGGTGGGAGTTATGAATCTCAGTTCATTCCTCATTTATTTGTTCATAATTGGAGTTTGGCTGTTGAGGTGCACTACTATATCCTCTGGGGATTGGCAGTTTGGTTCTTATCTAAACAGTCGAAATCAAATGGTCAGTTGAGAGGGATGGTCTTTCTTTTATCTGCTGCTGCCTTCTTGATTAGTTTCTTCTCAATGTTTATTGGTAGTTTTCTAGTAACCTCTTATTCATCTGTTTATTTCTCCAGTTTAACTCATGTCTATCCATTCTTTTTGGGAAGTGTGTTAGCAACTATCGTAGGCGTTCGTCAGACGACTTCTCTCGTCAAGCAGTTGGATAAAATCTGGGATTTACGCAAGACCCTGTTGGTTTTTGCAGGAGGTTTTGGCTTCTTACTCATTTTGACCTTCTTTGTCAAATTTACCTATCTCTTTGCCTATCTTATGGGCTTCTTGCTTGCCAGTCTTGCAGCCCTTGCTATGATTCTGGCAGCGCGTGTCTTACATGAAAAGACTCCTAATATGCAGGAGCCAAAGATGATCAGTTTTTTAGCGGATACTAGCTATGCGGTTTATCTTTTCCATTGGCCTTTCTATATCATTTTCTCGCAGTTGACATCAAATCTTCTTGCTGTCTTACTGACTTTGATTTTTTCTTATGGATTTGCCAGCCTGTCATTTTATGTGTTGGAACCTTGGATTGCAGGAAAGAACACACCTATTATACAAACCCTTCGTCCCTTGCCTCATATTCACACAATCCTTGCAGCAAGTACAGGTATCTTGACTTTCATTGTCTTCTTAGTGACCTTGTTGGCACCACAAGTGGGAGCGTTTGAGACAGACTTAACTGTCAATGGTTTGAAGCAAGCCGCGACAAATATTGGACAGACCAAGGTGATGGCAGAACGGGCAGAAGCTGATAGTTTAGGAATTGCTGATGGCACTATGTTAATTGGTGACTCGGTGGCCTTGAGGGCAAATACAGCCCTACAGACAGCTCTTCCTGGAGCACAGATTAATGCGCAGGTTAGCAGAACAACCAAGACTGCCAATGAAATCATGCTAAACAATAGCCAGAATAAATTTTTACCAAAGATGGTTGTCATTGCAACAGGGGTAAATAATCCTGAAAATTACAAGGAAGACTGGGATAGTATCGTGAAAAATCTTCCTAAGGGACACCATATGGTTTTGGTGACTCCTTATGAGGGAGATAAGACAAAAGAGACCTATGGCATCGTTGAGAAGGCTGCTGCCTATATGAGAGAACTGGCAGAGAAGACTCCTTACATCACGATAGCAGATTGGAATCAAGTTGCGAAAGAGCATCCAGAAATTTGGACTGGAACAGACCAAGTCCATTTTGGAAGTGACAACAGTAAAATTGAAGCAGGAGCAAAATTGTATGCAGATACGATTGCTACAGCCTTGCAAACAGCTCAAGACAAGCCAGTCAAATCAAAATAACTTGTATTTAAAAGAGAAGAGTTGGAGAAATCCAGCTCTTTTAAAATATCTCTAGAAAATAGGTCTATACCATTTACAAATAAAAAAGAAAGGTTTATAATGTAATTGACATAATAAATTATAGAATCAATCTTTTAAGGAGGTTAACATTATGCCTAACTATATTAAAGCGGATCAATTTTTCTACCCACACGGAGTTCGTCGCGGTGGTTACTTGGAACTTGTGGACGGCAAGTTTGGAAAACATGTCGAGCAGATTCCTGAAGGCTCTGAGGTGATTGACTATACAGGTTATAGCATTGCTCCAGGACTTGTCGATACCCATATTCATGGATTTGGCGGTGTGGATGTTATGGATAATAATATCGAAGGAACCCTTCATACCATGAGTGAAGGACTCCTCAGCATGGGGGTAACGAGCTTCTTGCCAACCACTTTGACATCATCTTATGAGCAATTGCTCGCGGTAACTGAAAATATTGGTGCTCGTTACCAGGAAGCAAGTGGAGCCAAGATTCGTGGAATTTATTTTGAAGGGCCTTATTTCACAGAGAAATACAAGGGGGCTCAAAACCCTGCCTACATGAAAGATCCTCGCATGGATGAGTTTCGTGCTTGGCAAAAAGCAGCTAATGGCTTGCTTAATAAAATTGCTCTTGCGCCAGAGCGTGAAGGTGTAGAAGACTTTGTACGGACTATCACTGGAGAAGGTGTGACGGTTGCTCTTGGGCACTCAAACGCGACTTTTGATGAAGCTAAAAAAGCAGTCGATGCTGGAGCGAGTGTTTGGGTACACGCCTACAATGGAATGCGTGGCTTGACTCACCGCGAACTGGGTATGGTTGGAGCCATGTACCAATTGCCACATACCTATGCAGAGTTGATCTGTGACGGCCATCACGTAGATCCAAAAGCCTGCGAAATTCTTATCAAACAAAAAGGAACTGAAAATATTGCCCTTATCACAGACTGTATGACAGCGGGTGGATTGGAAGACGGCGACTACATGTTGGGAGAATTCCCAGTTGTCGTTGCCAATGGAACTGCTCGTCTCAAATCGACAGGTAACTTGGCAGGTTCTATTCTCAAACTCAAAGACGGTTTGAAAAATGTTGTCGACTGGAACATTGCCTCTCCACACGAAGCAGTTATGATGGCCAGCTTCAACCCAGCAAAATCTGTTCACATTGATGATGTTTGTGGACAAATCCGTGAAGGCTATGACGCGGACTTTATCGTACTAGATAAAGATTTAGAATTGGTAGCAACCTACCTAGATGGCGTGAAACGTTATCAAGCATAAGAGAGAAGGCAGGAGTTAAAGACTGATTTCTTTTCAGGTTTTATAAAGAATCAATTGCACCCCAAAAGTTAGATTTTTTCCGACTAACTTTCGGGGTGTTTTCGTTGTGTGTAAAACAGAACTAAATCTCTAGATAAACTATTCATCTAACTTTTTTTGGGAGTACTGTTATGAAAATTTTTTAATTTCCTTAAACTCATTCTTTTTCTATAGGTAAATCTCCTTAAATGAGTAGTAAAAGTACAAATAAGAAAATTTTTTGTTGTCTTGAAGTGGCTTCCTTTTGTCTTTAGAAAATACCTCTAAATATGGTAAAATAGTAGGAGAATAATGTGAGGAAAATGAATGTCAAACAGTTTTGAAATTTTGATGAATCAACTGGGGATGCCTGCTGAAATGAGACAGGCTCCTGCTTTATCACAGGCTGATATTGAGCGAGTTGTAGTTCATAAAATTAGTAAGGTATGGGAGTTTCATTTCGTATTTTCTAATATTTTACCGATTGAAATCTTTTTAGAATTAAAGAAAGGTTTGAGCGAAGAATTTTCTAAGACAGGCAATAAAGCTGTTTTCGAAATCAAGGCTCTGTCTCAAGAATTTTCAAATCAACTCTTGCAGTCCTACTATAGGGAGGCTTTCTCTGAAGGGCCATGTGCTAGTCAAGGTTTTAAGTCCCTTTATCAAAATTTGCAAGTTCGTGCGGAGGGCAACCAACTCTTTATTGAAGGCTCCGAGGCGATTGATAAGGAACACTTTAAGAAGAATCATCTTCCTAATTTAGCCAAACAACTTGAAAAGTTTGGTTTTCCAACTTTTAACTGTCAGGTGGAGAAGAATGATGTCCTGACTCAAGAGCAGGAAGAGGCCTTTCATGCTGAAAATGAGCAGATTGTGCAAGCCGCCAATGAAGAAGCGCTTCGTGCTATGGAGCAACTAGAACAGATGGCACCTCCTCCAGCGGAAGAGAAACCAGCCTTTGATTTTCAAGCGAAAAAAGCTGCAGCTAAACCCAAGCTGGATAAGGCAGAGATTACTCCTATGATCGAAGTGACAACGGAGGAAAATCGTCTGGTCTTTGAAGGGGTTGTTTTTGATGTAGAGCAAAAAGTGACCAGAACAGGGCGTGTTTTGATCAACTTTAAAATGACTGACTACACTTCAAGTTTTTCGATGCAAAAGTGGGTTAAGAACGAGGAAGAGGCTCAGAAGTTTGATCTAATTAAGAAAAATTCTTGGCTCCGAGTGCGTGGGAATGTGGAGATGAATAACTTCACACGCGATTTGACTATGAACGTGCAGGATGTGCAGGAAGTTGTTCACTATGAGCGGAAGGATTTGATGCCAGAAGGTGAGCGTCGGGTTGAGTTTCATGCTCATACTAATATGTCGACCATGGATGCTCTACCAGAGGTAGAAGAAATCGTTGCTACAGCTGCTAAGTGGGGACACAAGGCGGTTGCCATCACGGACCATGGGAATGTCCAGTCCTTCCCACATGGCTATAAGGCGGCCAAGAAAGCGGGAATCCAGCTGATCTATGGTATGGAAGCCAATATCGTGGAGGACCGTGTCCCTATCGTCTATAACGAAGTAGAGATGGACTTGTCAGAAGCGACCTATGTGGTCTTTGACGTGGAAACAACGGGACTTTCAGCTATTTATAATGACTTGATTCAGGTTGCGGCCTCTAAGATGTACAAGGGGAATGTTATTGCCGAATTTGATGAATTTATCAATCCTGGTCATCCCTTGTCAGCTTTTACTACTGAGTTGACTGGAATTACAGATGACCATGTCAAAAATGCCAAACCACTAGAACAAGTTTTGCAAGAATTCCAAGAATTCTGCAAGGATACAGTCTTAGTTGCCCATAATGCTACCTTTGACGTTGGCTTTATGAATACCAATTATGAGCGTCATGGTTTGCCTAAGATTAGTCAACCAGTGATTGATACGCTTGAGTTTGCTAGAAATCTCTATCCTGAGTATAAACGTCATGGTTTGGGGCCTTTGACCAAGCGTTTTGGTGTGGCCTTAGAGCATCACCACATGGCCAACTACGATGCGGAAGCTACAGGTCGCCTGCTTTTCATCTTTATCAAAGAAGTAGCAGAAAAACATGGTGTGACCGATCTGGCTAGACTAAATATTGATTTGATTAGTCCAGATTCTTATAAAAAAGCTCGGATCAAGCATGCGACCATCTATGTCAAGAATCAGGTGGGGCTAAAAAATATCTTTAAGCTGGTTTCCTTGTCTGATACCAAGTACTTTGAAGGGGTGCCACGGATTCCAAGAACGGTTCTAGATGCCCATCGGGAAGGTCTGATTTTAGGTTCAGCTTGCTCTGAAGGCGAAGTTTTTGATGCGGTCGTTTCCCAAGGTGTGGATGCGGCGGTTGAGGTGGCCAAGTATTATGACTTTATCGAGGTCATGCCACCAGCTATCTATGTGCCATTGATCGCCAAGGAGCAGGTCAAGGATATAGAAGAACTCCAGACCATTATCAAGAGTTTGATAGAGGTGGGAGACCGTCTTGGTAAGCCTGTTCTGGCTACCGGAAATGTTCACTATATCGAACCGGAAGAAGAGATTTATCGTGAAATTATCGTCCGTAGTTTGGGACAGGGGGCTATGATTAACCGAACCATCGGTCATGGGGAACATGCACAACCAGCACCTCTTCCCAAGGCTCATTTTAGAACGACTAATGAGATGTTGGATGAATTTGCTTTCTTGGGAGAGGAACTGGCACGAAAACTAGTTATTGAAAATCCCAATGTCTTGGCAGAAACCTTTGAACCTGTTGAGGTTGTTAAGGGGGACTTGTATACGCCTTTCATCGACAAGGCTGAAGAAACGGTTGCTGAACTGACCTACAAGAAAGCTTTTGAGATTTATGGTAATCCGCTGCCAGATATCGTTGATTTGCGGATTGAAAAAGAATTAACTTCTATTCTGGGGAATGGATTTGCTGTGATTTATCTGGCTTCGCAGATGCTAGTGCAACGTTCCAATGAACGGGGTTACTTGGTTGGTTCCCGTGGATCTGTAGGATCTAGTTTCGTTGCGACCATGATTGGGATTACGGAGGTTAATCCTCTCTCTCCTCACTATGTCTGTGGTCAGTGTCAGTACAGTGAGTTTATCACTGACGGTTCTTACGGTTCAGGTTTTGATATGCCCAATAAGGACTGTCCAAACTGTGGTCATAAACTCAGCAAAAACGGACAGGATATTCCTTTCGAGACCTTCCTTGGTTTTGATGGGGATAAGGTTCCTGATATTGACTTGAACTTCTCGGGAGAAGACCAGCCTAGCGCCCACTTGGATGTGCGTGATATCTTTGGTGAGGAATATGCCTTCCGTGCAGGAACGGTTGGTACGGTGGCTGCCAAGACTGCCTATGGCTTTGTCAAGGGTTACGAGCGAGATTATGGCAAGTTTTATCGTGATGCAGAGGTGGAACGTCTTGCTCAAGGCGCTGCCGGTGTCAAGCGTACAACAGGACAACACCCCGGGGGAATCGTTGTTATTCCTAACTACATGGATGTCTATGATTTTACGCCTGTCCAGTATCCAGCAGATGACGTGACGGCTGAATGGCAAACGACCCACTTTAACTTCCACGATATCGATGAGAACGTCCTCAAACTCGATGTACTGGGACATGATGATCCGACCATGATTCGGAAACTGCAGGACTTGTCTGGGATTGACCCTAATGAAATTCCTATGGATGACGAAGGCGTTATGGCCCTTTTTTCTGGGACTGATGTGCTAGGGGTGACACCTGAGCAAATCGGGACGCCAACGGGCATGCTAGGGATTCCTGAGTTTGGGACCAACTTTGTCCGAGGGATGGTAGATGAAACGCATCCGACGACTTTTGCGGAGTTGCTTCAGCTGTCTGGTCTGTCCCACGGTACCGACGTTTGGCTGGGCAATGCCCAAGATTTGATTAAACAAGGGATTGCTGACCTATCAACCGTTATCGGTTGTCGGGACGACATCATGGTTTACCTTATGCATGCGGGTCTCGAACCTAAGATGGCCTTTACTATCATGGAACGGGTACGTAAGGGCTTGTGGCTGAAGATTTCAGAAGATGAGAGAAATGGCTATATCGAAGCCATGAAAGCTAATAAGGTGCCAGAGTGGTATATCGAGTCCTGTGGTAAAATTAAGTACATGTTCCCTAAAGCCCATGCGGCAGCCTACGTTATGATGGCCTTGCGTGTAGCTTACTTCAAGGTTCACCACCCCATTTATTATTACTGTGCTTACTTCTCAATCCGCGCCAAGGCTTTTGATATCAAGACCATGGGGGCGGGCTTGGAGGCCATCAAACGCAGAATGGAAGAAATCTCTGAAAAACGGAAGAACAATGAGGCTTCTAATGTGGAAATTGACCTCTATACCACTCTTGAGATTGTCAATGAAATGTGGGAACGTGGTTTCAAGTTTGGGAAGTTAGACCTCTACCGTAGTGATGCGACAGAATTCCTCATCGATGGGGATACCCTCATTCCGCCATTTGTAGCAATGGATGGTCTGGGAGAGAACGTTGCCAAGCAGTTGGTGCGAGCGCGTGAAGAGGGAGAATTCCTCTCCAAAACAGAACTACGCAAGCGTGGTGGACTCTCATCAACCTTGGTTGAAAAAATGGATGAAATGGGAATTCTGGGCAATATGCCAGAGGATAATCAGTTGAGTTTGTTTGATGAGTTGTTTTAAAAAATTGCTTATTTTGATCAAGTGGACAAAATATGTCCACTTGATTTGTTATAATTCTCTTAAAAATAATAGAAAAGAGAGTATAATATGGTGGATCAAGGAATTTTAAATTCTAATGTGTCAATTGAAGAGGAAATTTATAATTTTGAAAAAGGCTTGAAAGATGATGGGAATGATTGGACCGGATTCCCACAAATAGACTTAAAAGAAGATTCTCAATGTATTTACATTTGCGGTATTTCAGAGACTGATAGATGGCATTTGTTTTATTATACGTTAACTAAAATAAAACCTGTTACTCCAATAGCATCACTTGCATATTATCGAGTGAGAGATAATTTGATTTTTTCTAAACATAGTCAATGGATGAAACTGCAAATGGGGTATACAGAGTATGATTTGATTTTTCTGGATGGAGTTCAATTTTTGGGAGAGGCTGATCAAAGGGTACAGGAATACTGGATGCAGCGATTCAAAGAGAGTAAGAAAAGAAACAAACTCTTCATTGTATATTCAGACTGCTTACCCGAAGACTTAAAAAATATGGCTGAATCCGTAGTTGAGTTCTTCGAATCTGGCATAGTGGTACAGTTGAAATCACCTAAGGGCTAGTTTATTTTGCTTTAATCGTTTTGAATATAAAGTGCAAAGTTAGAGGTTAAAATGATGAACAATACAGGATTAGATAACAAATATCAATTAAAAAATTTTCTAGAAAAAGATGGTAATGATTTAGCAAAGAAAGGGGCCGTAGCTGTAGTAGAAAACTTAGGGTTACAATATAATCCCCTTTATATTTATGGGGAATCGGGTTCAGGTAAAACACATCTCCTTCAAGCTATTGGGAATAAGGTGCTTGAGAACAATCCAGAAAAACGAGTAAAATACATTTCTGCCGAAAACTTATTGGAAAATGAGCTAGAAATACAAAAAGTTAGAAGTGAGGAGTTTGATCTCCTAATTGTAGATGATATTCAGGTATCGGGAGAAAAAGATGATATGATTCAAGAAAAATTTTTTAATCTATTTAATTCTCAACATATTAAGAATAAGCAAATTGTTTTATCTGGTGATTCTGAACCAGATCAGTTGAAAAATGTTCAATCTCGTTTAATTGTGCGTTTTAAGTGGGGGATGACAGCGTGTTTAACATCGCTTGAAAAATAATAAGAAGGACTGAAAATGAATGATCAAGAGAGACTACTAACGATTTTTTTACGTTTACAGTTAGGTACTTCATTTGAAAAAAAGCAATTGGCTCAGGAATTTGAGGTTAGTGAAAAGACTATACAGAGAGATTTTTCGCTACTCCGTGATATTTTATCTAGTAACACCAGTTATAGTGGAGATTTTCTTTATAACCGTAAGACGAATAAGTATTGTTTAGCAAGTAAGTCAGTTTTTAATAAAAAGGATATTCTCGTTATTTCAAAGATTTTATTGGAAAATCGAGCACTGAACAGACCAGAAATTGATAGCTTACTAAAAAATTTGCTGGTTTTAGTTCCTCGTGATGACCAAAAAGAAATTGAGCAGATTATTGGCAGTGAAAAGCTGAACTATGCTCCCTTAACGGATCAACAAAATAGAATAGAGAAAATTTGGAATTTATCAGAAGCTATTTTGCATGAACAGGTTCTAGATATTATCTATCAAAAACCTTATTCTGAATCTTCTAAGAGGCAGACTGTTTTGCCAGTCTCTCTTTACTATGATAATCATTATTTCTATCTGGTTGTTTACCAGTTGAAACATGCTACTTATATTACTTTAAGAGTAGACCGTATCCAGTCCTGGTCTTTTAGTGGTATAGAGAAACCTTCTATTTCTTATCGAGATAAATTTAGAGATGGTGATATTCGTAACGAGAGAGTGGATGCTTTTATCGGGAAGAAAATCAGTATTGAAATCGAGTACTTGTACGATCCGACGATTGTGATGGATCAATTTCCAAATGCAAAAATAGTTGGGAAAAATGGCGATTGGACTCATTTTCAGTTTGAAAGTCAGCATACACCGGGGCTTAAACGCTGGTTGCTGGGGCAAGGAGAAGCGGTTACTGTTTTGTCTCCTCGGATTTTAGTAGAGGATATGAAGCAAACAGCTCAAGAAATGATAGATAAATATAGATGAGGGTAAAATGACTATTCAATTTACTTCTAAAAAGGTTGGAGAACTATTGAAAGAAGGGAATTTGCGAATTCCTTCTTATCAAAGACCATATAAATGGAACAGAAAACATATCCGTAATCTTTTTTATGATTTACGAGATGCTATGGGGAAAAAGGAATATCAGATTGGTTCCGTTATCTTGCATGAAAATGATGAAAATGATGGAAATGATAGATACTTAGATATTGTCGATGGACAGCAACGGCTAATTTCTATTTCCTTGTTTCTTCATTTATTAGATGATTTAGAGAATTATAAGGGTGCTAATCAACTGCTGAGTGCTGAATTTGGAGAGCTATCTTGCTATCATGCGAGTGAAAATTATAACGAGTGGGAAAATTTGACTCAATTGGTTAGCGAAAATGAGGCAAAAGATATTTGCAACTTTTTATTAGAGAATTGTGCTGTCTCTGTGATTATTATGCCCAAAAAACGATTATCAGAGGCTTTTCAGCTATTTGATTCTCAGAATAATCGTGGAAAACCTTTAGAACCTCATGATTTGCTCAAAGCCTATCATCTCCGCAAGGAAGATTCAGAAGATGAAAAGATTGTTGAAAAGTGGGAGCAATTTGTAGAAGATAAAGATTTAAGTCTCAAAGAGTTGTTTGATAAACATCTTTTCCGTATGAGACGTTGGTCTCGAGGAGATACAGGATTGACAAAAAAGCGTTATGGATCTTATCTCCGTTTTACAGAGGATTTTATTGACGATTTTAAAGGCGTTGATTTGAATCAGAACTTTCCATACTTAGAATTGTATCGTCATATTGAAAATCTCCCCATGTCCATTACTATGCCAATCATTGATGGAAGTAAATTTTTTGAGTATATTGAATCTGCTCATGAAACTGTTAAAAATCATAAAGATTTTTTAAATGAACAGTTAGGAATATCTAATGAGTTAGAGGAGGAAGGACAAAATTTAGCTTACCCAGAAGGTATGTTAAACATTTACAATAGCTCAAAAGGACGCTATCTTAAATGTCACAATATATTCCTAAATATTTGCTCGCTTTTCGCAGATAGATTTGGAAAAGAGGAGCTATCAAAGGAGATAGTAGAGACCTTGTTTATTTGGTCTTACTACCCTAGAGTTAAATCTAAAGCCATATATGATGCGACAGTTGGGAACTATGCTGCTGGTGGAAGGTTTAGACAAAAAGAGGTTCAAAAGCTATTTCAACTTTTATCTCATGCTGTCACTCCGAATGATTTTATGGTCAAAATAGATAGAGAGCTATTTGAAAATTATACTGTGGACAAGATTATAGAAGAGGAAAAAGATAAATGGTAGAAACACATATAAGCTTATCAGTTAATCGTTTGTTAAATGAAGATACCTATGCTATCCCTCTTTATCAGAGAAATTTTGCTTGGACTTATGATGAAATTGAGCAGTTATTGAACGACGTAGCAGATGCTGTTCAAGAAAATAGAGACAATTACTATATTGGAACATTAGTCGTTAATAAAGAGAATGACATTTTCAAAATCATAGATGGGCAACAACGAACAACAGCCCTTAATTTGATTGCCTTAGCTTTGAAGCATGAGTTTGGTTTTGATAGATTGAAAGCTGTCAATCTTACCTTTCCAGCTAGGAAGAAATCAAATAAGAATATTCAAGATTTATTTTCCAAGAAAAAAATTTTAGAGGGCGATGAAAATGAGCTGACTAGAGGTTACGGACATGCTAGAGACGCATTGAAAAAAGTGTTAGAAGAGCGCCAATTGAATCCTCAGTCTTTCGTTGGTTATCTTTTTGAAAAGGTCATCATTTTTCGGAGTATACTTCCTGAGGATTTAGATTTGAATCTTTATTTCGAACGTTTCAATTCTCGAGGAGAACAACTAGAGGCTCATGAAATCCTTAAGGCACAAATGATGTCTAAATTTGGTGAAGATCAAGAAATGGCGCAAAAGTTTGCAAGAATTTGGGATGCCTGTGCAGAGTTTGATAAGCCGGTAGCAAGTCAGTTTAAGATGCGACGGAAGAGAGCAGATGACTTTCAAGAACGTGAACGTATTTTTGGATGGCATTTTACAAATTATTCATTTCATAATATTTATAATGATATTGATTTTCATCAAAATGAAAGAAGAAAGTTATCAGATATATTAGGAAAAAAGATAAATGAAAAAAATATAGAAGTAGAAAAAGATTTTGGCGATTATACTACAATCATTGATTTTCCAACATTCTTACTCCATGTATTGGCAATTGCGGAAGGTAAGAAAACTGATGAGATTCAACTAGATGATAAGAAACTCTTAGCACTATTTGATATAAAAAATAAAGATAAAACTTGGGTTATTGAATTTAGTGAATTTCTTCTTAGAATAAAACACATTTTCGATAATTACATCGTTAGAAATTCGAATATGGACTCTTCAAGTAGAAATAAGGATGAATGGTTTTTACAGAAGGGGACTTATTATGAATATCAACCAAATGGAAAATCTAAAGAGCATTATATAGTCGAAGAACGTTTTACTAATAATACGTTTTCGGATTCGGAAATTAACCAAAACATCATTCTTCTCCAATCCATGTTTGCTGTGACCTTTACTGCTAATCGTGATAGTCGTTGGTTATATGAAATCTTGCAATTCCTGTTTAACCATATTGAAGAGTTAAATCAAACAGAATTTGCTAGTCTCTTTAAGGATTTTCTTGAAAAAATGGCAGTGAGATATGCTGAGGAAAGATTGTTTACCGAAGATAAAAGTATCAAAAAATATGGGGCAATTCCTGTTTACGCTTTTAACTTTGTAGATTATGTTTTATGGAAAAATCGTGAAGAATTGAAGAAAGATTACGATATTGAGTTTAAAGATTTTAAATTTGCTTATCGTCGCTCCGTAGAACATTGGTATCCTCAGAATCCAAATGGACATGATGGAGAGAGCCAATTACCTGCTGAGTTTTTACATTCCTTTGGCAACCTTTGTATTATTACCGATAGTCAGAACTCTAGGTTTGGCAACTCCTATCCAGAAGCTAAATTAAAACAATGGGAAAAAGAAGATATATTCCATCGCCAGAGTTTAAAATTACAGATGATGGCAGAGATAACTTCTAAAAAAAATAGATGGGATATTGGTGAGATTCAATCTATGGAAAAAGAAGTGGAAAGATATGTACAAAATTTTTGTAATAGCTAATTAAAACAAGCTTCAGTAAGCTTGTTTTTTAAAATACCAATATATGTGATATACTAGTAAGGGAAGGATTTTGTAAAAGACAAACCAGCTCAAAATTTTTTGACTATCAATTAGAACTTGCTGATCAGACAATTCTTCTATCAACAGCACTCTTGTCAGGTGCTATTGCTTTAGCAGGATTATTCTCTGCCTTGAAAGAAAAATAAAAATAGAAAAGAGAAACAACATGGTTTTACCAAATTTTAAAGAAAATCTAGAAAAATATGCGAAATTATTGGTTGCAAATGGAATCAACGTGCAACCTGGTCACACTTTGGCTCTCTCTATCGATGTGGAGCAACGTGAGTTGGCTCACTTAATCGTCAAAGAAGCTTATGCTTTGGGTGCACATGAGGTGATCGTTCAGTGGACAGATGATGTCATCAACCGTGAGAAATTTCTCCATGCGCCGATGGAGCGTCTGGACAATGTGCCAGAATACAAGATTGCTGAGATGAACTATCTCTTGGAGAACAAGGCTAGCCGTCTCGGAGTTCGTTCATCTGATCCAGGTGCCTTGAACGGAGTGGATGCTGATAAGCTATCAGCTTCTGCTAAAGCTATGGGACTTGCTATGAAGCCAATGCGAATCGCAACTCAATCTAACAAGGTTAGCTGGACGGTAGCAGCCGCTGCTGGACTTGAGTGGGCTAAGAAAGTCTTTCCAAATGCTGCGAACGATGAAGAAGCAGTCGATCTCCTTTGGGACCAAATCTTCAAAACTTGCCGTGTCTACGAAGAAGATCCTGTTAAGGCTTGGGAAGAGCATGTAGCTATCTTGAAGAGCAAGGCCGATATGCTTAATAAAGAGCAATTTTCAGCCCTTCATTACACAGCACCAGGAACTGATTTGACACTTGGCTTGCCGAAGAACCACGTTTGGGAATCAGCTGGTGCTATCAATGCGCAGGGTGAAGGATTCTTGCCGAATATGCCGACAGAGGAAGTATTCACAGCACCTGACTTCCGTCGCGCAGATGGTTATGTCACTTCTACAAAACCGCTTAGCTATAATGGAAATATCATCGAAGGAATTAAAGTAACCTTCAAGGATGGACAAATTGTGGATATTGCTGCAGAAAAAGGCGATCAAGTCATGAAAGACCTTGTCTTTGAAAATGCGGGTGCGCGTGCCTTGGGTGAATGTGCCTTGGTACCAGATCCAAGTCCAATTTCTCAGTCAGGCATTACCTTCTTCAACACCCTTTTTGATGAGAATGCTTCAAACCACTTGGCTATCGGTGCAGCCTATGCGACTAGCGTCGTTGGTGGAGCAGAGATGAGCGAAGAAGAGCTTGAAGCTGCAGGGCTTAACCGTTCAGATGTTCATGTGGACTTTATGATTGGGTCTAGTCAAATGGATATCGATGGTATCCGTGAGGATGGGACACGTGTACCACTCTTCCGTAACGGAGATTGGGCAAATTAAGGAGATAATATGTTAGGAAGTATGTTCGTTGGTCTCCTAGTGGGATTTTTAGCAGGTACTCTAACCAATCGTGGAGAACGCATGGGATGTTTTGGAAAAATGTTTCTCGGATGGATTGGTGCCTTTATAGGGCATTTGCTTTTTGGGACTTGGGGACCGATAATAGCAGGAACTGCCATTATTCCGGCAATACTAGGTTCCATGATTGTCTTAGCGATTTTCTGGAGACGAGGAAGTTAATTCCTTAAATCTGATACTCAATGAAAATCAAAGAGCAAATTAGGAAACTAGCCGCAGGTTGCTCAAAGCACTGTTTTGAGGTTGTAGATAGAACTGACGAAGTCAGTAACATATATACGGCAAGGCGACGTTGACGCGGTTTGAAGAGATTTTTGAAGAGTATGAAACGAAAAGGAGGTTGGTCATTGTACCAGCCTCCTTTTGAGTATGATATAATAGTTCTATGAGATTGGATAAATTTTTAGTTGCCTGCGCTGTGGGGAGCCGAACTGAGGTCAAAAACTTGCTCAAGGCTGGTCGCGTGACGGTAAATGGTAAAAAAGAAAAGTCAGCTAAATTGCAGATTGATGAAGAAAGAGATGACATTCGCTTTGATGGGAAAGTGTTGGAGTATGAAGAGTTTGTCTACTACATGATGAACAAGCCCAAAGGGGCTATTTCAGCGACTGAGGATCCCAAACACAGAACCGTTCTGGACTTGCTGGATGATATTGCTCGGAGCAAGGAAGTTTTCCCAGTAGGACGCTTGGATATTGACACGCATGGTCTTTTGCTCTTGACTAATGACGGCCAGCTTGCCCATGCTCTTCTTTCACCCAAGCGTCATGTGGATAAGACCTATCTGGCACAGGTTAAGGGAATTATGACCCAAGAAGACGTAGAGATATTTGCTAAGGGAATTCCTCTCAAAGACTTTACCTGTCAGCCCGCCAGACTGGAGCTTGTGTTGGTAGATTCAGAAAAGAATCAGAGCCAAATCCGTGTGACTATTGCAGAAGGGAAGTTCCATCAGGTCAAGCGTATGGTGGCCTACTGTGGTAAGGAAGTAGTAGACCTACAGCGTTTGACTATGGGAACTCTGATGTTAGATGATAACTTACAAAGAGGGGAATGGCGTCGCTTGACCAAGGAAGAGTTAGAAGCTCTCCTTGCGAATATTGCCTAATTTGATTTATATTCGAAAAGGTGAGGAAGAATATCCTTGCCTTTTATGTTTTTCAGTTGCTTACTTTGTGAAAAGCGTTATAATAGACTGTAGAATAAAAGGAGGAATCTATGAACGCGATTCAAGAATCATTTACTGATAAATTATTTGCCAACTATGAAGCAAATGTAAAATACCAAGCGATTGAAAATGCTGCTAGCCATAATGGAATTTTTGCAGCCCTAGAACGTCGCCAAAGCCATGTAGACAACACACCTGTTTTCTCATTGGATTTGACCAAGGACAAGGTAACAAACCAGAAAGCGTCTGGTCGTTGCTGGATGTTTGCAGCCCTTAACACCTTCCGTCACAAACTCATCTCTCAATATAAATTGGAAAACTTTGAGTTGTCACAGGCTCATACATTCTTCTGGGATAAGTATGAGAAATCCAACTGGTTCTTGGAGCAAGTCATTGCAACCGCAGACCAAGATTTGACGAGCCGTAAGGTTAAATTCCTACTTCAAACACCTCAACAAGATGGCGGTCAATGGGATATGGTCGTTTCTCTCTTTGAGAAATACGGTGTCGTGCCTAAGTCAGTTTACCCTGAGTCTGTTTCATCTAGTAGTAGCCGTGAGTTAAATGCAATACTTAACAAATTGCTTCGCCAAGATGCTCAAATCTTGCGTGACTTGCTTACTTCTGGTGCGGACCAAGCGACTGTTCAAGCTAAGAAAGAAGACCTCTTGCAAGAAATCTTTAATTTCCTTGCCATGTCATTAGGACTTCCACCACGTCAGTTTGACTTTGCTTATCGCGATAAAGATAACAACTACCAAAGCGAAAAGGGCATTACACCACAAGAGTTTTACAAGAAATATGTCAATCTTCCTCTAGAAGATTATGTTTCTGTTATCAATGCTCCAACTGCTGACAAGCCTTACGGAAAATCTTACACAGTTGAGATGTTAGGAAATGTGGTTGGTAGCCGTGCGGTTCGTTACATCAACGTGCCGATGGAGCGCTTGAAAGAGTTGGCAATTGCTCAAATGCAAGCAGGTGAGACTGTTTGGTTTGGTTCTGATGTCGGCCAGCTCAGCAACCGTAAGGCTGGAATCCTTGCGACAGATGTTTATGACTTTGAATCAAGCATGGACATTAAACTCACTCAAGACAAGGCTGGACGTTTGGATTACAGCGAAAGTTTGATGACCCACGCCATGGTCTTGACAGGTGTTGATTTGGATGAAAATGGGAAGTCAACCAAGTGGAAGGTTGAAAACTCATGGGGAGACAAGGTTGGTACCGATGGGTACTTTGTTGCCTCAGACGCTTGGATGGACGAATACACTTACCAAATCGTTGTCCGTAAGGAATTGCTGACAGCAGAAGAACAAGCTGCCTATGAATCAGAACCAATTGTACTCGCACCATGGGATCCAATGGGTGCCTTGGCCGAATAAAAGTATAGAAAAAAGGAATCAGATTTTAGAACCTGATTCCTTTTAAGTTGCTTGATTACATGATGTGAAGAACATGTGCCACAATACCCACTGCGAAGAGTGCAAGGATAATAGTGATTGGAGATACTTTTTTCTTAAGCAAGTACATGCAAAGGAGAGTAAGGAGTAGTCCTGATAGTCCAGGGATCAACATATCCAAGTTTTGTTGGAAAGTAGTAACTTTTTCAGGTGTTTGAGACAATCCTTGTCCTACTTGTGCGAATGCTTCTTGGATACCTTTAGATCCTTCTGGCAATTTATCCCAATGGATATAAGCCTTTTCATCTAGTTGAACTTTGGCAACATCGAAAGCAAATTTAATATTTACCCAACGTTGAACAAGGACAGCAAGAATGAACATACCAAGGATAGAAGCTCCTTTAGTGATGTCTTGAAGGATACCGCCAGACATATCTTTAGTGATTTCTGATCCAGCCTTGTATCCAATCTCTTGTGTATACCACAAGAATGACATACGAATCAAGTTCCAAAGAACGAAGAAGAGGATTGGACCTAAGATATTACCAGTAAGGGCAAGTGAAGCACCGAGTGATCCAAGGATTGGGCGTACTGTAAACCAGAATACTGGGTCACCGATACCAGCAAGAGGTCCCATCATACCGATTTTAACCCCTTGGATAGCAGCGTCATCAATTTCAACACCGTTAGCACGTTCTTCTTCAAGTGCAAGAGTAACCCCCATGATTGGAGCGGCTACGTATGGGTGAGTGTTGAAGAACTCAAGATGGCGTTCAAGAGCAGCGATTTGATCTTCTTTTTTAGTGTAGAGTTTTTTAAGAGCTGGAATTAATGAGTAAGCCCAACCCAAGTTTTGCATACGTTCATAGTTCCAAGAACCTTGTAAGAAAGTTGAACGCCACCAAACTTTTTTACGATCTGATTTAGTTAATTGAAGTTTTTCAGTCATGATGTTTTCAGTCCTTTCTTATCTTAGTAGTCTTCTAGGATATCGCCGATTGGGTCGTTAGAAGTTGCGGCTCCTCCGCCACCATTTCCACCAGTTTTAGAAAGGTGAAGGTAGATAAGAGCGATAGCAACACCGATAGCACCAAATCCGATTAGAGTAATATCTGACACGGCAGCAAGCACGAAACCGATAGCGAAGAATGGCCATACTTCACGAGTTGCCATCATGTTGATAACCATAGCGTAACCAACGGCAACGACCATACCACCACCGATAGCCATACCATCTTTAAGCCAATCAGGCATAGCATTTAGAATGCTTTGTACTGTTTCAGTTGGTACCATTAGAAGGAGTGCTGCAGGGACTGCAATACGAAGACCTTGAAGAAGAAGTGCGACAAAGTGAGCACGTTCAACTGCTTTGAAGTCACCTTTTTTAGCAGAAGCATCAGCAGTGTGAACCAATCCGACAGAGAGTGTACGGACAATCATAGTCAAGAATAGACCAGCAACTGCAAGAGGGATAGCAACCGCTTGGGCAACACCGATACCTGTCTTAGTAAAGTCGCCACCAAGAACCATGATAATGGCAGCAGCAACAGAAGCAAGAGCAGCGTCAGGAGCTACGGCAGCTCCGATGTTAGCCCAACCAAGGGCGATCATTTGAAGAGAACCACCAAGGATAATCCCTGCTTCAAGGTTACCGGTAACAAGACCGATAAGGGTACAAGCTACGATTGGTTGATGGAATTGGAACTGGTCGAGGATACCTTCAAGACCTGCTAGGAAGGCTACAACGACTACTAAAACCATAGAAATAATAGACATCTTTAAAATCCTTTCATAAAATCGATTATTGCACGTTTGCTTTGTTGATCAAGTCAAACAAATCTTTTTTGGTGTCGTTTGGTACTTTACGTACATCAAATTCAACACCAAGGTCACGCATTTTTTCAAATGTAGCAACGTCTTCTTTATCCATAGACAAAACGTTGTTAACCATTGTTTTACCAGTTGAGTGAGCCATTGATCCAACATTAAGAGTTTTGATTGGCACGCCACCTTCAATAGCACGAAGGGCATCTTGAGGTGTTTCAAACAAGATAAGGGCATGTGTTCCTCCGAAGCGAGGATCTTTTGCAACGTCGATTAGTTTTTGGATAGGAACAACGTTTGCTTTCACTTTACCTGGAGCTGCTTGTTTAATCAATTCTTTACGTAATTCATCTTTAGCTACGTTATCTGAAGCAACGATGATACGATCTGCTTTTGAATCTGGAGTCCAAGCAGTTGCAACTTGACCGTGAAGTAAACGAGTGTCTAGACGGGCAAGGTTGATTTTGAGTTTACCGTCTCCGATGACAGTTCCTTCTGGAATAGCAGCTTGGGCAACTGGAGCAGCTGCAGCGCTTGCTACTTCCTCAACTGGGTTTAGCTCTTCTGGAAGAGCTTTGATGCCATCTTTGGCTTCTTTAATGATATTAGCAGCGACTTTTTCTACACCTGCAGCAGCGTCCATGAGGCGCTCTGTGTAGGCTTGAATTAACATCGGTAAGTTCAGTCCTGTGATGATGGCAAACTTACGCTCAGGATTTTCTCCCATCACGCGACTAGCTTGGTTAAATGGAGATCCACTCCAAAGGTCAGCCAAAACTAGAACCTCATCTTCTGCGTCAAATGCAGCAACAGCGTTATTAAACTTAGCGTATAGATCATCAGGACCTTCGTTTGGCATAAAGGTTACAACTTGAACCTTTTCTTGTTCACCAAAGATCATAGATCCTGACTGATGAATACCCGCAGCAAATTCGCCGTGGCTCGCAATAATGATTCCGATACTCATTATTGTCATTCCTCCTTTTTTGTTTTAGTTTTCGTTTAAGAAAACTTTAAGACTTTTTAAGTATAAACCGTTTTCATCAAAAAATCAACTATTTATCATAAAATAATTAAAAAGATTACATCTGAAAATATTGATATATTGAGTTTTAGAGAAGTTTTTTTGAATCCTTATTAAAAAATTTAATATAAAAAAGTTGGAAGCGTATTCCAACTTTTAAAATAGGTTTTTATTAGATTAGTGGGTGAAGTCGAGTACCATACGTCCTTGGATTTGACCTTTTTCCATTTCGTCGAAAATGGCTACGGCATCTTCTATTGGACGTTTTTGAACAACTGGAACTACTAAACCTTCTGCACCGAATTGGAAGGCTTCTTCCAAGTCTTTACGAGTTCCAACAAGAGAACCGATGACTTGGATTCCATCTAGAACGGTTTTGACGATGCTGAGTTCCATCATTTCAGAAGGAAGACCAACAGCGACTACGCGACCACCGGCACGAACTGAGTCAACAGCCTGGTTGAAGGCAACTTTAGACACAGCAGTTACGACAGCTGAATGAGCTCCACCATCAGTTTTTTCCTTGATGAGTCCAGGTACATCTTCAACTTCGAGTCCGTTAATAACAATGTCAGCGCCTACTTCTTTTGCAAGGGCAAGTTTGTCGTTATTGATATCAACGGCGATGACATGAGCATTGAATACTTTTTTAGCATATTGAACAGCTAGGTTACCAAGGCCACCAGCGCCGTATAGAACAACCCATTGACCTGGTTCAACTTTGGCTTCTTTAATGGCTTTATAGGTTGTTACACCAGCACATGTGATAGAAGAAGCTTGGGCTGGATCAAGTCCGTCAGGAACTTTGACAGCATAGTCTGCAGTTACAATACATTGTTCAGCCATACCACCATCTACTGAGTAGCCAGCATTTTTCACTGTACGGCAAAGAGTTTCACGGCCAGTAGTACAGTATTCGCAAGTGCCACATCCTTCAAAGAACCAAGCAACGCTGACGCGGTCGCCGACTTTAAGGCTTTTTACATCTGGGGCAATTTCTTTAACGATACCAACACCTTCATGTCCTAGAACACGGCCTGGTACTTGACCAAAGTCACCATGGGCAACGTGGAGGTCAGTGTGGCAAACACCACAGTATTCAATTTCTACAAGTGCTTCCCCAGTTTCAAGTGGACGGAGTACTTTTTCTTCAACAGCAACACCAGTGCTTTCTGGATTTACAACAACAGCTTTCATAGCTATCCTCCTTGATATTGACCGAGAACAGGGATAACGGGACTGGATTGATTTTGTGTCAACAGAGTCGAGTATGACGAGCTCTCTTGTATTTATATGTGAATTATATCACAAAAGAAAGCCTTTTCCAAGGTTTTGGGGGTAAAAAATAGAATAATCGATTAACTAGTTGATGAGATTGTGAAAAGAACACAAAGACCAGCTCGCAAGCTGGTCAGTAGGGGCTATAAGAATAAGTCTTGCAGGGTTTTGGCAACCCCATCTTGGTCGTTGGTCAGGGAAATTTGCTCATCCGCATAAGGGAGTAGCTCTGGATTGGCATTTTTCATGGCATAGCCCTTTCCAGCAAAAGCTAGCATTTCGGTATCATTGTGTTCATCTCCAAAGGCAATCAAATCTTTTTTGTCACGGTTCATTACCTTGAGCAAGTAGTCCAAAGCAAAGGCCTTATTAACTCCTTTGGGTGTACACTCAAGGATATTGAGCGGACCTCCCCAGGTATTGATAGAAAGTTGATGCTGGTAGAAGGCGTTCATTTCTTTTGCCAAGGCATATTTGTCACTGGCTCTGGTCTGCAACAGGATACAGTTAGGGTCCTTGGTCACCAACTCAGGCTGGAATTGATCTTCAGGCTGGAAAGCTTCTACACCAAATAGTTTGGGATTGGCAATTTCTTCATTAGGATTTGTAATGTAGAATTTTTTACGGTATTCTCCAGCGATAAAATCGGCTTGAATGTCCTCTGAACGTCGAACCATGTCTAGCAGATATTTTTTGTCCACCGTCAAACACTTTTCAAAGTCCCAAGTTTGGTCTGGTAAATGAGTAAGGGAGCCGTTGAAATTAATCATAGGAGTGTCTAAGCCTAGTTCACGGTAGAAATCTTTTGACATGCGGTAAGGGCGACCCGTTGTAATAATAACCTGATGCCCTTTTTCGGCAACTTTTTTTATGGTTTCTTTGGTAAAGTCAGAAATTTGACTGTCTGAGTTGAGTAGGGTTCCATCCAGGTCAACTGCAATAATTTTTTTCGTCATAGGGACCTTTCTAGTGTCTTTTCAGATAAGATGTCTACTATTATAACAGAAAGCAGGAAGAAAAGCAGATTCGAAACCAAAAAAGAAATTCCATCAAATTCTTAAATAAATCAAACAAAGATATTGAAAAAGTGAATGATAAATGATATAATTCTATTATTGTTCGTAAAAATTAAAAGGAGATTGATAATGGACAAATTATTTAAACTAAAAGAGAATGGTACAGACGTTCGTACAGAGGTTCTCGCTGGTTTAACAACTTTCTTTGCAATGAGTTATATTCTCTTTGTAAATCCACAAATTCTTTCGCAAACAGGAATGCCTGCTCAGGGTGTGTTTCTCGCAACAATTATTGGTGCAGTAGCAGGTACCTTGATGATGGCTTTCTACGCTAACTTACCTTATGCCCAAGCGCCAGGTATGGGACTTAATGCCTTCTTTACCTTTACAGTTGTATTTGGACTCGGTTATTCTTGGCAAGAAGCCCTAGCTATGGTCTTCATCTGTGGGATTATCTCATTGATTATTACCTTGACAAATGTTCGTAAAATGATCATTGAATCGATTCCAAATGCTCTTCGCTCAGCTATTTCAGCTGGTATCGGTGTCTTCCTTGCCTACGTAGGAATTAAGAATGCTGGATTTTTGAAATTTACGATCGATCCAGGTAACTATACTGTTGTAGGAGAAGGGGCTGACAAAGCTAAAGCAACGATTGCAGCAAACTCTTCAGCAGTTCCAGGATTGGTTGACTTTAATAACCCAGCTGTTTTGGTGGCACTTGCAGGACTGGCCATTACAATCTTCTTTGTTATCAAAGAAATTAAAGGGGGAATTATCCTCTCTATCTTGACAACAACTATTCTTGCTATCGCAGTTGGTTTGGTAGATTTGTCAAGCATCGATTTTGCTAATAACCATGTTGGTGCAGCCTTTGAAGATTTGAAGACAGTCTTTGGTGCAGCTCTTGGTTCAGAAGGTTTGGGAGCTTTGATTTCAGATACAGCTCGCTTGCCTGAAACTCTGATGGCTATTCTTGCCTTCTCATTGACAGATATTTTTGATACAATTGGTACCTTGATCGGTACAGGTGAAAAAGTTGGTATCGTAGCGACAAATGGTGAAAACCACCAATCAGCTAAGTTGGATAAGGCTCTTTACTCTGACTTGATTGGTACTTCAATTGGTGCCATCGCTGGTACTTCGAACGTAACGACTTATGTCGAGTCTGCTGCTGGTATCGGTGCAGGTGGACGTACTGGTTTGACAGCCTTGGTCGTGGCAATCTGTTTTGCGATCTCAAGCTTCTTTAGCCCACTTCTAGCGATTGTACCAACAGCCGCTACAGCTCCAATCTTGATTATCGTTGGGATTATGATGTTGGCTAGCTTGAAAAATATCCATTGGGATGATATGTCTGAAGCGGTTCCTGCTTTCTTCACATCTATCTTTATGGGATTCAGCTACTCTATCACTCAAGGGATTGCAGTTGGTTTCTTGACTTACACTTTGACTAAGCTTGTTAAAGGTCAAGCTAAAGATGTTCATGTCATGATTTGGATTTTGGATGCCTTGTTTATCCTTAACTACATCAGCATGGCCTTATAATAGGATAACCCAGGGGGATTTTCCCCCTTTTTAATACAAAGGAGATAGGTGATGAAAGAGAAAAATATGTGGAAAGAATTATTGAATCGTGCAGGTTGGCTGTTAATCTTTTTTCTGGCGACAATTTTATATCAGATTCCTATAGGGGTTACTGCTATTTTAACTTTAAATGCAGTACCACTGTTGCAGTCAGGACTGATAGTTTCTGGTATTTCGATTGTGATTCTGGTGCTGTTTATTATTGGAGCTCGTAAAACGCAGTTAGCAAGTTTTAATTTTTCTTTTTTTAGAGCGAAGGATTTGGCACGTTTGGGATTAAGTTATTTAGTCATTATCTGTTCAAATATACTTGGTTCCATTTTATTGCAACTATCAAATGAGACGACAACAGGGAATCAGTCTCAGATTAACGACATGGTTCAGAATAGTTCTCTGATTTCCAGTTTCTTCTTGTTGGCCTTGCTTGCTCCAATTTGTGAGGAAATCTTGTGCCGTGGGATTGTTCCTAAAAAGATTTTCCGAGGAAAAGAGAACTTGGGATTTATAGTCGGTACGATTGTGTTTGCTTTATTGCATCAACCAAGTAATTTACCTTCTTTATTGATTTATGGAGGTATGTCGATCGTTCTGTCTTGGACGGCTTACAAGACAGAACGTTTGGAAATGTCTATCTTACTTCACATGATTGTGAATGGGGTTGCTTTCTGTTTGCTGGCTCTCGTGGTGATTTTGAGTCGGACATTAGGGATTTCTGTTTAAGATTTTTGACAATTGCTTACCTGTTTCTACTGGGAAAAAGATGAATGCAATCGTGTCCATCTTTTTCTTTTTATGGTAAAATAGAGAAATAATATGGTGAAAAGCCTTGAGGGAGTGACCGATATGTCAACTAAAGCCAATCATGCAAAGACAGCTATTTGCGGAATTATCAATGTAACCCCAGACTCCTTTTCGGACGGTGGTCAATTTTTTGCTCTTGAGCAGGCGCTTCAGCAGGCTCGTAAATTGATAGCAGAAGGAGCCAGTATGCTAGATATCGGCGGAGAATCGACTCGGCCGCGGCCGGGAAGTAGTTATGTTGAGATAGAAGAGGAAATCCAGCGTGTTGTTCCAGTGATCAAAGCTATTCGCAAGGAAAGTGATGTCCTCATCTCTATTGATACTTGGAAGAGTCAAGTAGCAGAAGCTGCTTTGGCTGCTGGTGCCAATCTAGTCAATGATATCACTGGTCTTATGGGTGATGAGAAAATGGCCCATGAGGTTGCTAAGGCTGGTGCGAAAGTAGTCATTATGTTTAATCCAGTCATGGCACGACCTCAGCACCCTAGCTCGCTCATCTTCCCTCATTTTGGCTTTGGTCAAGCTTTTACAGAAAAAGAGTTAGCTGACTTTGAAAAATTGCCAATCGAAGAGTTGATGGAGACTTTTTTTGAACGAGCACTAGCGAGAGCAGAGGAAGCTGGGATTGCTCAAGAAAACATCCTGCTGGATTCAGGAATTGGCTTTGGTCTGACCAAGAAAGAAAATCTGCTTCTTTTACGGGATCTGGATAAACTACATCAGAAAGGCTATCCAATCTTTCTCGGAGTGTCGCGCAAGCGGTTTGTCATCAATATTCTTGAAGAAAATGGTTTTGAAGTCAATCCTGAGACAGAACTTGGTTTCCGCAATCGAGATACGGCTTCGGCTCATGTAACCAGTATCGCTGCGAGACAGGGTGTGGAAGTGGTGCGCGTGCATGATGTAGTTAGTCACAGGATGGCAGTTGAAATTGCCTCCGCCATTCGTCTGGCTGATGAAGCGGAAGATTTAGATTTAAAACAATATAAATAAGATGAAAGAAATTGAAAATAATCAGTGGATTGCTAACTACCGGACGGACCAACCGCATTTTGGCTTGGAACGCATGGTGGAACTGTTAGCTTTGCGTGGCAATCCCCATCTCAAACTCAAGGTTATCCATATCGGAGGAACCAATGGCAAGGGTTCGACCATTGCTTTTTTGAAAAAGATGCTAGAAAAGCTAGGGCTGAGAGTTGGCGCGTTTAGCTCGCCCTATCTCATTCATTACACAGATCAGATTAGCATCAATGGGGAATCTATCCCAGAAGCGAAGCTAGAAACCCTCATGGCAGACTATCAGTCTTTGCTGGAGGGAGAAGCGGTCGCTAATTTACAGGGCACAACCGAGTTTGAGATTATCACAGCCATAGCCTATGACTACTTTGCTTCAGAGCAAGTAGATGTGGCTATCATGGAAGTCGGCATGGGTGGGCTTTTAGATAGTACCAATGTCTGTCAGCCCATTTTGACAGGAATTACGACTATTGGATTGGACCATGTAGCCCTACTTGGTGACACCTTGGAAGCCATAGCAGAGCAGAAAGCTGGTATTATCAAACAAGGTATTCCCTTGGTGACAGGTCGTATTGCTCCAGAAGCTTTGGCTGTGATTGACCGCATTGCGGAAGGGAAAGATGCACCGAGACTTGCCTATGGGAAAGATTATCAGGTCAGTCACCAAGAGAGTGTGGTAATGGGAGAAATCTTTGATTATACCAGTTCGGTCAGACAAGGTCGATTCCAGACTGGTTTGCTTGGTTTGCACCAGATAGAGAATGCTGGGATGGCCATAGCTTTACTTGATACTTTTTGTCAAGAAGATGGCCAAGAGCTAGCAAGCAATGACTTGATTGCTCAAGCCTTGGAAGAAACAAGATGGCCAGGGCGTCTGGAGGTCGTGTCAAGGGAACCCTTGATGATTTTGGATGGAGCCCACAATCCTCATGCTATCAAGGCTTTAATAGAAACCTTGCAAGAACGTTTTGCGGATTATCATAAGGAGATCCTCTTTACCTGCATCAAAACCAAGGCCTTGGAAGATATGTTGGATTTGTTGGAGGAAACCCCAGATACCGAGCTTACCCTGACACATTTTGACGATAGTCGGGCGACTGATGAAAGCGTGCTGAAAGAGGCAGCTAAGTCTAGAAATCTCAGCTACCAAGGTTGGCAGGGTTTTCTAGAGCAGAAATTGATAGATAAAAAAGAAGAGAAACAAACAGTTAGGATTGTCACGGGTTCCTTGTATTTCTTGAGCCAAGTGAGAGCCTATCTGATGGAGAGGAAGAACGAGAATGGATACACAAAAGATTGAAGCAGCTGTAAAAATGATTATCGAGGCTGTAGGAGAGGACGCTAACCGCGAGGGCTTGCAGGAAACACCTGCTCGTGTCGCTCGTATGTACCAAGAGATTTTTTCAGGTCTTGGTCAAACAGCGGAGGAACATTTGTCAAAATCCTTTGAGATTATCGATGATAACATGGTAGTAGAAAAGGATATCTTTTTCCACACGATGTGTGAGCATCACTTTCTGCCATTTTATGGTAGAGCGCACATTGCCTACATTCCAGATGGTCGTGTGGCAGGATTGTCTAAGCTAGCCCGTACGGTTGAAGTTTATTCTAAAAAACCACAAATTCAAGAACGATTGAATATCGAAGTGGCCGATGCCTTGATGGAGTATCTGGGTGCTAAGGGAGCCTTTGTTGTTATTGAGGCGGAACATATGTGTATGAGCATGCGTGGTGTCAGAAAACCAGGTACTGCAACCTTGACGACAGTAGCTCGTGGTTTGTTTGAAACAGATAAGGACCTCCGAGATCAGGCTTATCGTTTAATGGGACTATAATACTCTTCGAAAATCAAATTCAAACCACGTCAGCTTCCATCTGCAACCTCAAAACAGTGTTTTGAGCAGCCTGCGGCTAGCTTCCTAGTTTGGACTTTGATTTTCATTGAGTATAAAAAGAATCCGCTTTGGGCGGATTTTTCTAGAAAGGACTAGTTATGGATCAACTGCAGATTAAAGATTTGGAAATTTTTGCCTACCATGGTCTGTTCCCTAGTGAGAAAGAATTGGGGCAGAAGTTTGTCGTTTCAGCCATCCTATCCTATGATATGACCAAGGCAGCGACAGACTTGGATTTAACAGCCTCTGTCCATTATGGAGAACTGTGTCAGCAGTGGACGACTTGGTTTCAGGAAACCACTGAGGACTTGATTGAAACGGTAGCTTACAAGTTGGTAGAACGTACTTTTGAGACCTATCCTCTTGTCCAAGAAATTAAGTTGGAACTGAAAAAACCTTGGGCGCCAGTGCATTTGCCACTAGATACTTGTTCGGTGACTATTCATCGTCGTAAGCAACGGGCCTTTATCGCCCTAGGAAGCAATATGGGGGATAAGCAAGCAAATTTGGAGCAAGCTATTGACAAACTGCGAGCTCGTGGCATCCATATTCTCAAAGAGTCCAGTGTCTTAGCGACGGAGCCTTGGGGTGGAGTGGAGCAGGATAGCTTTGCTAATCAAGTGGTTGAGGTGGAAACCTGGCTACCAGCACCAGTCTTGTTAGAAACCTTGTTAGCCATTGAGTCAGAGCTGGGACGGGTGAGAGAAGTGCATTGGGGACCTCGTTTGATTGATTTGGACCTGCTCTTTGTAGAGGACCAGGTTGTTTATACAGACGACCTCATCTTGCCCCATCCTTACATAGCGGAACGCCTGTTTGTTCTTGAGTCTCTACAAGAAATTGCGCCTCATTTTATCCATCCGACATTAAAGCAACCTATCCGCAACTTGTATGATGCTTTGAAAAAATAGAAAAAACTCTAGTTTTCAGTCGTTTGTAACTGAAGGCTAGAGTTTTTATACTCTTCGAAAATCTCTTTAAACCACGTCAGCTTCCATCTGCAACCTCAAAACAGTGTTTTGAGCAGCTTGCGGCTAGCTTCCTAGTTTGCTCTTTGATTTTCATTGAGTATTAAAATAGGTCATTTTCTTCTGGGAGGAGTATAGTCTCTCTACCATCCATGTCTAAAACCAGTACTCTCGGGGGATAAAGAGGGTCGAATGGATGGTTAAAATCAAAATCAATGGCTGTAGGGAGGTGTTGGCTTGAGAAGTGGAAGGTAATTTTTCCTTGGTTATTGAGCAATTGAAACTCGAGTTCCTCCTCCAATTCAAAGACATTTTTTAAGAAGTGGTCGATGATATACCAAAAAGAGTCAATGACATCATCAGGCAAGCTGGTAACAATGCCAAAACTAGCAGACCGCATCTGGGTATTGGTAAAAGCCATATTTCTGCCCCCCTTTCTTTTCCCTTATCATACAGCAAATAGGATTAAAAATCAAGAAAAGGTGATTTTTTCTTCATAAACATAGCTTCCTATGAAATTTTTTCAAATAATCTTCAAAAAAAGCTTGAAAGTGTTTACAAATAGTGATAAAATGGAATAAGTAGAATCATGAAAACGAAATTTTCATACCGTCTCTTTTTTAGAGTCTCGTGAGGTATGATATAGAAAGGAAATGGAATGAATACAGACGATACAGTAACGATTTATGATGTCGCCCGTGAAGCAGGGGTTTCAATGGCGACGGTTAGCCGTGTAGTCAATGGCAATAAGAATGTAAAAGAGAACACACGTAAAAAAGTGCTTGAGGTGATTGATCGTTTGGATTACCGTCCAAATGCCGTGGCGCGTGGTCTTGCAAGTAAAAAGACAACTACTGTCGGTGTCGTGATTCCAAATATCACCAATGGTTATTTTTCAACGCTTGCTAAAGGGATTGATGATATCGCTGAAATGTACAAGTACAATATCGTCCTTGCTAACAGTGATGAGGATGATGATAAGGAAGTTTCAGTTGTCAATACACTGTTTTCTAAGCAAGTAGATGGTATCATCTTTATGGGTTACCACTTGACTGAAAAAATTCGTTCAGAGTTTTCTCGTTCTCGGACACCGGTTGTTCTTGCAGGAACTGTGGATGTAGAACATCAGCTTTCAAGTGTCAATATTGACTACAAACAAGCTACGATTGATGCAGTGACCTACCTTGCTAAAGAAAATGAGCGCATTGCTTTCGTAAGCGGTCCATTAGTGGATGACATCAATGGTAAGGTTCGTTTGGTTGGCTACAAGGAAGCCTTGAAAAAAGCAGGGATTTCTTATAGCGAAGGATTGGTATTTGAATCTAAATACACTTATGAAGACGGCTATGCCTTGGCAGAACGCTTGATTTCATCAAACGCAACTGCAGCAGTTGTAACAGGTGATGAATTGGCAGCAGGTGTCTTGAACGGTCTTGCTGATAAGGGTGTGTCAGTACCAGAAGAATTTGAAATCATTACTAGTGATGATTCACAAATCTCACGCTTTACCCGTCCAAACTTGACAACTATTGCCCAACCTCTTTATGACCTTGGTGCTATTAGTATGCGTATGTTGACTAAGATTATGCACAAGGAAGAGTTGGAAGAACGTGAAGTTCTCTTACCTCATGGTTTGACAGAACGTCGTTCGACACGAAAACGGAAATAGAAAAAATCAGGGAATCGTGAAGATTTCCTGATTTGTTTTTAGAGAAGAGACTTACCCTTCCATATAGTCTTTCAAAGCTGGCCCTGTTAGTCCGGCATTGAGGGCGATGAGGAGTTTCAAGCGGGCTTTTTGGGCGTTGAGTTCTTTAACAAAGAAGACACCAGATTTTTGCAACTGCACGCCCCCACCTTGGTAGGCATAAACAGGCTCGGCAATACCGTTAAAGCATCGTGAAACCAGGGCGACTGGTATTCCTTTTTGCAGAAGGGTTTCTAATTTTTGAGCCGTTTCTTTTGGAATATTACCAGCTCCGAAGGCTTGGATAATCAAACCGTCCAATTGTTCCAAATCCAGCATATCAATCAGCTCATCTGTCATACCAGCATAAGCAGAGATGATAGGGACTAATCCTTGTATGTGATCAAGGTCAAAGCGGACACGAGGTTCAGCTGTTTTAAAGTAGAGGATTTCCTGTTTCATAATCAGACCAAGTGGCCCGTGTGTTGGAGTCTGGAAGGTGCTGACGTTGGTTGTATGCGTTTTGGTAACATACTTGGCAGCGTGGATTTCATCGTTCATAACGACCAAAACTCCTTTGTCAGCAGCCCTGTCATCGCTAGCCACTCGTAAAGCACTCAGATAATTATAGACACCGTCACTACCGAGTTCGTTGGAGCTACGCATGGCCCCTGTTAGAACGATAGGCATATGGGGAACTTCCATGGTATCAAGGAAATAGGCTGTTTCCTCTAAAGTATCGGTCCCGTGTGTGATTACCACTCCATCGTAGTTAGCAGTTTCCTCTTTAATTTTCTGGTAGAGGGCTAGCATATGCTTGGGTTTGATATGGGGGCTTGGCAGGTTAAAAAAGTCTAAGGCGTGGACTTGGATTCCTTCAAGTGGGTTGGACACATGGTTCATGGGATTATCTGAACTCGTCACAACAGCGCCAGAAGCATCGGCCTGCATGGAAATAGTTCCACCCGTATGTAAAACAAGGATTTTCTTAGGCATGATTTACTCACTCTTTCTGAAATGTGGTATAATCATTGTATCACAAAAGGGGAGATTGGGATAGGATGGAAGTCAAAGCTGTTTTTTTTGATATCGATGGAACCTTGGTCAACGATCACAAGAGTGTTTTGAAATCCACTAAGGACGCGATTAAGATTGTCAAAGAACAAGGGGTGCTTGTCGGTGTAGCGACAGGACGAGGACCTTTTTTTGTTAAGGAATTGATGGACGATTTGGATCTGGACTTTGCGGTAACCTACAATGGCCAGTATATCTTTACTAAAGACAGAGTCTTGTTCACGAGCCCAATTTCCAAGTTACATTTGCGCCAGTTAATCAGTTATGCTAAAAAAGAGGGCAAGGAGATTGCTCTAGGGACCAAGGATGCCATGTTGGGTTCCAAAATCATGTCTTTTGGTCTGGGTTCTTTTTCCCAACGAATCAGTCGCTTCGTTCCCTCAGTTTTAACTCGGACAGTGAGTCATTCCTTTAATCGTATGGTCAGCAAGGTTGTTCCCCAAAAGGAAGAAGACCTGCTTGATCTGATGAATCAGCCTATCTACCAAGTTTTGATGCTGATGACGCCAGAAGAATCTGAGAAGGCAGCAGCTGATTTTGAAGACTTGAAATTGACACGTAGCAATCCTTTTGCAGCGGATGTTATCAATCAAGGAAACTCTAAGTTGGAAGGCATACGCCGAGTCGGGAAAGAATATGGTTTTGATCTCAACCAAGTCATGGCCTTTGGTGATTCAGATAACGACCTTGAAATGCTTGCAGGTGTTGGTATGTCGGTCGCTATGGGAAATGGTAGTAGCAGTGTCAAGGAAGTTGCCAAGCACATTACCACTAGCAATCAGCAAGACGGAATCCACAAGGCCCTGGAACATTTTGGTGTTCTAGCTTCAGAAAAAGTCTTTGTCAGCCGTGACTATCATTTCAATAAGGTCAAGACCTTCCACCACATGATGGATGAACGAACCCAAGAAGAACCACGAGCTTGGGATTTAGAAGGTGCAACCCACAGGGCTGGCTTTAAAATAGAAGAATTGGTGGAATTTGTTAGAGCTGCCAGTCCTTCTGAAGAGGACTTTGGTCGAGCTCTATCGCAACTTCATCAAGCTCTTGATAAGGCGGCCGATAAAGTGGCTAAGAAGACGCCTGCTCAGCAAGATTTGATAGGTCAGGTAGATGCCCTGATCGACACGCTTTACTTTACCTACGGTAGTTTTGTCTTGATGGGGGTGGATCCAGAACGTATTTTTGATATTGTCCATCAGGCCAATATGGGGAAAATTTTTCCAGATGGCAAGGCTCACTTTGATCCAGTGACCCATAAAATCTTAAAACCAGATGATTGGGAAGAAAAATATGCTCCAGAACCTGCTATTAAAAAGGAACTGCAGCGCCAGCTCAAGGCTTATGAGCGTCATAAAGAGAGAAATAATACTCAATGAAAATCAAAGAGCAAATTAGGAAACTAGCCGCAGGCTGCTCAAAACACTGTTTTGAGGTTGTAGATAGAACTGACGAAGTCAGTAACATATATATACGGCAAGGCGACGTTGACGTGGTTTGAATTTGATTTTCGAAGAGTATAAATAGTAAACAAAAAGGAGCGCTGAGCTCCTTTTCTTTGTGATTATAAGGTTTTTTCTTGTTCTCTCACAACCAGCAAATCAACCTTAGCATGGCGGAGAATGTATTCAGATGAAGAGCCGACCAAGAGGCGTTCAAAGGCGTTGAGACCAGTTGCGCCAACGAGGATGAGGTCCACTTCCTCAGCATCGGGAATAGTACGTGCTAGTAGGGTCTTTGGATTTCCCATTTCAACGACGATATGAACATCTGCCACACCAGCATCCCTTGCACGTTTTTCGTACTCTTTCATCAGACTTTCAGCGTCGACTTGGAGTTCTTCGTAAACTTCAGCATCAAAGGTGGATACGCTTTGGAGTGCGCGTGTGTCAATGACATGTGCGATGGTGAGTTTAGCGTCGTTTCGTAGAGCAGAATGAACTCCCTTGACAAAAGCCAAGTCCGCTTCCTTAGAACCATCGATTGCGACCATAATATTTTGGTAACGTTGTGCCATAATGAAACCTCCTGAAATTTTCTTACTATAATTGTAAACCTTTTCACTATAGAAGTAAAGCAAAAAAAGTATTTTTCAAAAGAATGTTAGCGATTAAAATCTATATAAATATATGATAAAATAAAAGAAAGGATAGCAGGAAAGAAGTGAAGGGAGGGAGAATGATGAAAAACGCTTTTCAAGAAACAAAAAAATCAAATTTCCTTTATTATGGAATCATCCTAGTTTCAGTCTTGCTAGAAGTTATCATGATCTGGCAATTAGAGAAGCTAATTCCGCTTCTCTATCCAGGTTTTGTTGGCTTTTTAGTCTTTCATTTACTCTACCATTTGGTATTATTCCTAGTTGCAAAACGAAGTGGGCGTTGGGATTACTTGATGATATGGGGACTTTTCCTCATGTTCAATCTTCTTTATGACTCCTTTTTAGGATTGCTTTTTCTAGGTTTATCTTTTGGTATGTGATGTGACTTTCGCAAAATACCTGCTATCTCCCCTGTCTTGGCCTCGCTTTTAGCGAGGTTTTTCTTCTATCTTAATCTAGTAAAACTCAATGAAAATCAAAGAGCAAACTAGGAAACTAGCCGCAGGCTGTACTTGAGTACGGCAAGGCGACGTTGACGTGGTTTGAATTTGATTTTCGAAGAGTATAACACATTTCAGTAAACTTGTCGCATTCTCTTTCTAGTGGTATAATGTTACTATCCTGATGAATTGAGGAAACAAGATGAAAGAATATAACAAGTCTAGTAAGTTAGAGCATGTTGCTTATGATATCCGTGGTCCTGTTTTGGAAGAAGCCATGCGAATGCGAGCAAATGGAGAAAAGATTTTACGTCTGAATACAGGAAATCCAGCAGAATTTGGTTTTACAGCGCCAGACGAGGTCATTCATGACTTGATTATGAATGCGCGTGATAGTGAAGGTTACTCTGACTCCAAAGGGATTTTCTCAGCCCGTAAGGCTATCATGCAGTATTGTCAATTGAAGAAATTTCCAAATGTAGATATTGATGATATCTACCTTGGAAATGGTGTTAGTGAATTGATTGTCATGTCTATGCAGGGGCTTTTGGACAACGGGGATGAAGTCTTAGTGCCAATGCCAGACTATCCTCTCTGGACAGCAGCTGTCAGCCTAGCTGGGGGAAATGCCGTTCACTATATCTGTGATGAAGCTGCAGAATGGTATCCAGATATTGACGATATCAAGTCAAAAATCACTTCCAATACCAAGGCGATCATCCTTATCAATCCAAATAATCCAACTGGAGCCCTTTATCCTAAGGAACTCTTGTTGGAGATTATTGAGATTGCCCGTCAAAACGATTTGATTATCTTTGCGGATGAAATTTACGACCGCATGGTCATGGATGGACATGTGCATACGCCTGTGGCAAGCTTGGCACCAGATGTTTTCTGTGTCAGCATGAATGGTCTGTCAAAATCTCACCGTATCGCTGGTTTTCGTGTAGGTTGGATGGTCTTATCTGGACCTAAGACACACGTCAAGGGCTATATTGAAGGTCTCAATATGCTGTCCAATATGCGTCTTTGCTCTAACGTTTTGGCCCAACAAGTCGTACAAACTTCCTTGGGTGGTCACCAGTCAGTCGATGAATTGCTTCTTCCTGGTGGACGAATCTATGAGCAAAGAAACTTCATCTACAATGCTATTCAAGATATTCCAGGCTTGTCTGCCGTTAAACCCAAGGCGGGACTCTATATCTTCCCGAAAATCGACCGCAACATGTACCGTATCGATGATGATGAGCAGTTTGTCCTTGATTTCTTGAAGCAGGAAAAGGTTCTATTAGTTCATGGTCGAGGCTTCAACTGGCAGGAACCAGACCACTTCCGTATCGTTTATCTTCCGCGTGTTGATGAACTAGCCCAAATCCAAGAAAAGATGACTCGTTTCTTGAAACAGTATCGTAGATAGGGCTTACATTAGAAAAAGCTGGAAACATTTGCCTAGAGCTATTGACAAAAGTGAAAGAATCAGATAGAATAGTAAAGTATGTTTAGTAACTGATCACTTTATAGCCGGCTAAACGAATACAAAATCTATGAGGAGGTATTCATCGTGAAACGTACTTATCAACCAAGTAAACTTCGTCGTGCGCGCAAACACGGATTCCGTAACCGTATGTCAACTAAAAACGGTCGTCGCGTATTGGCAGCTCGTCGTCGTAAAGGACGCAAAGTTTTGGCTGCATAATCCAAACGAACTATATCAAAAATCAGTAGGAACTCGAGTCTACTGATTTTTATTTTTGTAAAAAAGTACAAAAGGCTTTATATTTTTGCTCAAATGGTGTATAATATTTCACATACTGTAAAAAATGGAGAATAATCATGAAGAAATCAAAAGTTATGCTTTTTGGAGCTATGGCTTTGACAGCAGGTCTAGCTTTAGCAGCGTGTGGGTCATCTCAATCAAGTAATGCAGATAAGACTTACTCTTATATCTTTGTCAATAACCCAGATACCTTGGATTATATTACTTCTACTCGAGACTCTACATCTAGTATCACAGCCAACTTGATTGATGGCTTGTTGGAAAATGACCAGTATGGCAATCTCATCCCCTCTATGGCTGAGTCATGGACGGTGTCAAAAGATGGTTTGACTTACACTTATAAAATCCGTCAGGGGGCTAAATGGTATACTTCTGAAGGAGAAGAGTATGCGGATGTAACAGCTCATGACTTTGTGACTGGTCTCAAGTATGCGGCTGATAAAAAGGCTGAAAACTTGTACTTGGTACAAGACTCCATCAAGGGTCTAGCAGACTATGTTGAAGGAAAATCATCTGATTTTGGAACTGTTGGTGTGAAGGCTGTGGATGATTACACACTACAATACACCCTCAACCAACCTGAAACTTATTGGAACTCTAAAACAACAGCAAGTATTCTTAGTCCTGTAAATGAAGCCTTCTTGAAGTCTAAGGGAGATGACTTTGGAAGTGTGACACCATCAAGTATCTTGTCAAATGGTCCTTACTTGTTTAAGTCCTTCACCTCAAAATCTTTGATTGAATTTGATAAAAACCCTAATTACTGGGATAAGGATAATGTTAAAATCGAGAAAGTGAAACTCTCATTCTTTGATGGATCTGATCAAGACAGCATTGCTAGAGGCTTCTTGGATGGTAACTATACAGACGGCCGTATTTTCCCAACAAGTTCAGTCTTTGCTGAACTCAAGAAGGGAAATGAGGACAAGATTACCTATACACCGCAAAACTCAGTTACTTTCTATTATCTTTTCAACGTCAATCGTCAAAGTTACAAGCAGACTATGAAACAGTCTGATAAGGAAAAAACAGATTCACGCGCAGCTATGCAGAATAAGGATTTCCGTCAGGCTATCAACTTTGCCTTTGACCGTCATGCTTATGCAGCACAGACAAATGGTGAAGATGGAGCAGACCGTATCTTGCGTAACACGGTTACACCAAGTAACTTTGTCCAAGTTGGCGATAAGAACTTTGGTGATATTGTCAATGAAAAAATTGTCAACTATGGTAAAGATTGGGCCAATATCAACCTAAACGATGGTAAGCAAGCATTCTTGAATCCTGAAAAGGCCAAAGAGAAGTTTGCTAAGGCCAAAGAAAGTCTGCAAGCTCAGGGAGTAACTTTCCCAATTCATTTGGATATGCCAGTTGACCAGACTGCTAAGTTAGATGTACAACAGGCCGGTTCTTTCAAACAAACAGTAGAAGAAACCCTTGGTAAGGAGAATGTGGTCATCGATGTTATCCAACTATCTCCAGATGAAAAAGACCAAGCAACCTACTTTGCAGATACAGCAGAGCAAAAAGACTACGATATTGACATTTCAGGATGGGGTGGAGATTATTCAGATCCTAAGACGTACCTAGATATCCTTGATCCAGAGAAAGGTTCTCAGTTGAAAAACATGGGCTTGTCTGAAGGAAAAGACAAAGAAGTCAAGGACAAGATTGATCTTGCTGACTACAAGAAACTCTTGGATCAGGCAGACGCAGAAATCACAGATACTCAAGCCCGCTATGAAAAATATGCTGAAGCCCAAGCTTGGTTGACAGATAGCGCCTTGTTCCTACCAGTTCAAAGTGGTGGAGCCAACCCAATCTTCCGTAAGACTGTACCGTTTACAGGCCCATTCTCATTCGTTGGTCATAAAGGAAATGCGGACAACTACAAATATGTTGAATTACAAAAAGAGCCAGTAACTGCTAAACAGTACCAAGAACTCTACGAAAAATGGCTAAAAGAAAAAGCTGAGTCAAATAAAAAAGCTCAGGAAGATTTAGCTAACCACATTCAATGATATTCCTAGTCATGCTTTTCAGTTAATACTCTTCGAAAATCTCTTCAAACCACGTCAGCGTTGCCTTACCGTATATATGTTACTGACTTCGTCAGTTCTATCTGCAACCTCAAAACAGTGTTTTGAGCTGACTTCGTCAGTTTCATCTACGACCTCAAAGCAGTGCTTTGAGCAGCCTGCGGCTAGCTTTCTAGTTTGCTCTTTGATTTTCATTGAGTATAAGCATAGTGACTGGATTCAGAAAAAAGGTCCTACCAGATGCTTCTTGGTTCTGGTAGGGCCTTTTCTTTATTCTTTTAAGTGATAAGAGTAGCTAGCGACAACGACGTCTTGGTGCCAACGAAGGGCGTATTTGAGTTTGAGGCTCATTTGATTGTGCAGGATATTTTGCCAAGGTTTATTAGGGATAAACTGGGGGACGAGGACAGTGACTGTATAGTTCTTTTTCTGAGCTTCCTCGGAAATTCGTTTGACATACTTGACAGTAGGGGTGATGATGTCGCGGTAGCTGATCTTGATATTTTTTAGAGTAATGGTTGGGAAGTAATCGGCAAATTCTTGAAGAATCTCTTGGTCTTTTTCTGCTGTTTCTTTGGTAGAAATATGCATGGCTAGGACTTCGTCACCGATACTTTGAGCGTAGTTAATGGCTCCGACGCTGACTCGGGTGACATTTCCTACTAGGACGAGGACAAGATTGCCATCGTAGGTACGTTTTTCGATTCCTTCATAGAGTCGCAGTTGTTGGGCCACTTTTTGGTAATGACTGTGAATCGCCAAGAAGAGTAGAGTGAGTACGAGAATAATCGGGAAGAAAGGCCAGATATCACTGAGACGGAAAAAGAGCAAGATTAGCACAATCGCGTAGCAAATGATAGCTCCAAGGATATTAGCAAGAGCAGGTTTTAAGAAATTTGCCCCCTTTTCTTTTTTCCAATGGCGAATCATCCCAGTCTGAGAAAGGGCAAAGGGAACGAAGACCCCGATAGTATAAAGAGGAATCAAACGTTCGGTATTGCCATTAAAAATGAGAAGAAGAATCATAGCCCCAAAGGCCAGAGTTAAAATTCCATTAGAGTAGCCTAGGCGGTCTCCTTTTTCCATAAAGAGGTGGGGCATGTATTTGTTTTTAGCCATATTGTAGGCCAGCATAGGGAAGGCTGAAAAGCCAGTATTTGCAGCTACGGCTAAAATCAAGGCTGTGGAGAATTGGAAGGTATAATAGCCAAGGTGACCTAAGAAGGAATTGCCAAGGATGGCTTGAGCCATCTGTGAAAGAATAGTTTCTCCGTGTTGAGGCATAATCCCCATCCAGTAGTTTAGGAAGGTGATACCAGCAAAAAGAAAACCTAAAATCAAGGCCATGATGGTCAAGGTCTGAGCAGCATTCTTTTCTTTCGGAGTCTTGAAAAAGGGAACGGCATTTGAAATAGCTTCAACTCCTGTCAGAGAGGCAGAACCACTGGTAAAGGCTCTTAGAATGAGAACGATAGACAGACTCGGTACAGCATGCCCGATAGGAGAAGTTGCCTGATAGCTGAGAGAACCAGTTACTAGTTGAAAGATTCCATAGAGCAAGAGAAAGACAGTACTGATGATAAAGAGATAGACAGGAATCATCAGTGAACTGGCAGATTCTTTTAAGCCCCGTAAATTCAAGAGCATAAGCAAACAAACTAGAAAAATGGAAATGTGGAGGTTGTAAGGGTGGAGAGCAGGGAGAGCTGCTGTGATAGCATCGGCTCCAGATGACACCGATACCGCCACAGTCAGCATGTAGTCAACCAGCAGACTACCTCCAGCAATTAAGCCAAGTTCGGGAGATAGATTTTCTCGAGTAACCATATAGGCCCCTCCTCCTTGAGGGTAGGCATGGATGATTTGACGGTAGGAGACGGTCAGGCTAGCTAGGAGCAGGAGGACAAAGAGGCCGATAGGAAGGCTCCACCATATAGCAAGTGGAGAGAGACTAGCCAAGACGAGAACTACTTGCTCAGGTCCATAGGCAATGGAGGACAGAGCGTCGCTTGACAACATGGCTAGTGCCTGCATTTTTCCCAGTAGTCCCCCTTCGCCTTCTGTTAAGGATTTAAGAGGCCGACCGATAAATGTATGTTTTAATTTTGTAAACATGGTCATTTCCTTTTCTGAAAATTTCAATAAGTGCTATTATACTGCTTTGGAAAAATAGCGTCAAGAGACGACGATGGATTTTAGAATATTTTTTACAGATGAGGAGAGAAGGCAGTTTTTTGGTATAATAGAAGATAGAAAACGAGGTTAGAAGAGATGATTTTTGATACACATACACACTTGAATGTAGAAGAATTTGCAGGTCGTGAGGCGGAAGAAATTGCCTTGGCTGCTGAAATGGGTGTGACACAGATGAATATTGTTGGTTTTGATAAACCGACGATTGAGCGTGCTTTGGAGTTGGTAGAAGAGTATGACCAACTCTATGCGACGATTGGTTGGCATCCTACAGAAGCTGGAACTTACTCAGAGGAGATTGAAGCCTACTTGCTTGATAAGCTCAAGCATCCCAAAGTAGTTGCCTTGGGTGAGATTGGTTTGGACTACCATTGGATGACAGCGTCCAAAGAAGTGCAGGAGCAGGTTTTTCGCCGTCAGATTCAGTTATCTAAGGACTTGGATTTACCTTTTGTGGTCCATACCCGTGATGCGCTGGAAGATACCTATGAGATTATTAAGAGCGAGGGCGTTGGTCCTCGTGGTGGTATCATGCATTCTTTCTCAGGAACTCTTGAATGGGCAGAGAAGTTTGTCGAGCTTGGTATGACTATTTCCTTCTCAGGAGTGGTGACTTTTAAGAAGGCAACCGATATTCAAGAGGCGGCTAGAGAACTTCCTTTGGACAAGATTTTGGTAGAGACGGATGCGCCTTATTTGGCTCCTGTTCCTAAACGTGGTCGCGAAAACAAAACAGCCTATACTCGCTATGTAGTAGATTTTATCGCGGATTTGCGTGGCATGACGACAGAAGAGCTAGCGGCGGTAACGACTGCAAATGCAGAGTGCATTTTTGGATTGGAAAACAAGTAATGAAAGAAAAAATTTCCCAAGTCATCGTGGTTGAAGGTCGTGATGACACGGCCAATCTCAAACGTTATTTCAATGTAGAGACCTATGAGACTCGAGGTTCTGCCATCAATGACCAGGATATAGAGCGGATTCAGCGTCTACACCAACGCCATGGAGTCATTGTCTTTACAGACCCAGATTTTAATGGGGAGCGGATTCGTCGCATGATTATGACGGCCATTCCAACAGTTCAGCATGCTTTCCTCAAACGAGATGAAGCTGTTCCCAAGTCCAAGACCAAGGGCCGTTCTCTGGGAATTGAGCATGCCAGCTATGAAGACCTGAAAACGGCTCTAGCTCAGATTACAGAACAATTTGAACATGAGAGTCAGTTTGATATCAGTCGTAGCGACTTGATTCGCCTTGGTTTTCTAGCAGGGGCAGACAGCCGTAAGCGTAGAGAATATCTAGGAGAAGCCCTCCGGATTGGCTATTCCAACGGCAAGCAACTTCTCAAACGCTTAGAGTTGTTTGGGGTCACCTTGGCAGAAGTGGAAGAAGCTATGAAATCTTATGAGAATAGTTAAGCAGACCCCAAATGTAAGGGGAATGTGTTACAATAGTAGTAGCAGATAGTAGTAGCAGATAATAGAAAAGAGAATAGATGAGAATTGCAGATTATAGCGTGACCAAGGCAGTGCTGGAGCGTCACGGTTTTACCTTTAAAAAGTCCTTCGGGCAAAATTTCTTGACGGATACCAATATTCTTCAAAAAATCGTGGATACGGCTGAGATTGATGACCAGGTTAATGTCATCGAAATCGGGCCAGGGATTGGTGCCTTGACGGAGTTTTTGGCTGAGCGTGCAGCTCAAGTCATGGCTTTTGAGATTGACCATCGTTTGGTGCCTATTTTGGCAGATACCTTGCGTGATTTTGACAATGTGACCGTAGTCAACGAGGACATTCTCAAGGTCGATTTGGCGCAGCATATCCAGAATTTTAAAAATCCTGACCTGCCAATTAAGGTAGTAGCCAACTTGCCTTACTACATCACGACGCCTATTCTCATGCACTTGATCGAGAGCGGAATTCCTTTTAGTGAGTTTGTGGTCATGATGCAAAAAGAGGTAGCTGACCGCATTTCCGCTCAACCAAATACCAAGGCATATGGCAGTTTGTCAATCGCGGTGCAGTATTATATGACTGCCAAGGTTGCCTTTATCGTACCTCGTACGGTCTTTGTGCCAGCACCAAACGTGGACTCAGCCATCTTGAAAATGGTGCGCCGTCCAGAGCCAGCTGTAGCAGTGGAAGACGAGAGCTTCTTCTTTAAGATTTCTAAGGCTAGTTTCACCCATCGCCGTAAGACCTTGTGGAATAACCTGACAGGTTACTTTGGCAAGACTGAGGAAGTTAAGGACAAGCTGACCAAGGCTTTGGACCAAGCAGGCTTGTCACCAAGTGTGCGTGGAGAAGCACTCAGCTTGACAGAATTTGCCAGTCTAGCAGACGCGCTTAAAGGGCAAGGACTCTAAGATGCAGGGACAAATTATTAAGGCCTTGGCAGGCTTCTACTATGTAGAGAGTGATGGTCAGATCTATCAAACACGCGCGCGTGGGAATTTCCGTAAAAAAGGCCATACTCCCTACGTTGGGGATTTAGTAGATTTTTCTGCCGAGAAAAATTCAGAAGGCTATATCCTCAAGATTCATGAACGGAAAAACAGTCTGGTCCGTCCGCCTATTGTCAATATTGACCAAGCTGTGGTGATCATGTCTGTCAAGGAACCTGATTTTAACAGCAATTTGCTGGATCGTTTCTTGGTTCTTTTGGAGCACAAGGACATCCATCCCATCGTTTATATTTCTAAAATGGATTTGTTGGAAGATAGAGGAGAACTGGATTTTTATGAACAGACTTATGGTGACATCGGCTATGACTTTGTGACTAGTAAAGAGGAACTCCTGCCTTTATTAACAGGCAAGGTTACGGTCTTTATGGGGCAGACAGGTGTTGGGAAGTCAACACTTCTCAATAAAATCGCACCAGACCTCAATCTTGAAACAGGAGAAATTTCAGACAGTCTGGGTCGCGGGCGCCACACTACTCGAGCTGTTAGTTTTTACAACCTCAATGGGGGTAAAATCGCAGATACACCGGGATTTTCATCATTGGACTATGAAGTGTCAACGGCTGAAGACCTCAATCAGGCCTTCCCAGAGATTGCTAGTGTCAGTCGAGACTGCAAATTCCGCACTTGTACCCATACCCATGAGCCGTCCTGTGCAGTGAAGCCGGCAGTAGAAGAGGGTGCCATTGCCACCTTCCGTTTTGACAACTACCTGCAATTCCTCAGTGAGATTGAAAATCGCAGAGAAACCTATAAAAAAGTCAGCAAAAAAATTCCAAAATAAGGAGAAACCTATGTCTCAATACAAGATTGCTCCGTCAATTCTGGCAGCAGATTATGCCAACTTTGAACGTGAAATCAAACGCCTAGAAGCAACTGGGGCAGAATATGCCCATATCGATATCATGGATGGGCACTTTGTGCCACAAATCAGTTTTGGTGCAGGTGTGGTCGAAGCTCTTCGCCCTCATAGCAAGATGGTCTTTGACTGCCACTTGATGGTAGCTAATCCTGAGCATCATTTAGAAGACTTTGCGCGTGCGGGAGCGGATATCATCAGCATCCATGTGGAAGCAACACCCCATATCCACGGAGCCCTCCAAAAGATTCGTTCGCTCGGTGTCAAACCTTCGGTTGTCATTAACCCTGGTACGCCTGTTGAAGCCATTAAGCACGTGCTTCACCTAGTTGACCAAGTCTTAGTCATGACGGTAAATCCTGGATTTGGCGGACAAGCATTTCTACCTGAAACTATGGATAAGGTTCGTGAGTTGGTTGCCCTTCGTGAGGAAAAAGGTTTGAACTTTGAAATCGAAGTCGATGGTGGGATTGATGACCAAACTATTGCTCAAGCCAAAGAAGCTGGTGCGACTGTTTTTGTAGCAGGTTCCTATGTCTTTAAGGGAGATGTCAATGAGCGAGTACAAACTCTCAGAAAACAACTGGACTAGAGTTGCCGTTTTTGCAGGCGGAGACCGCGGTCACTACCGGACGGATTTTGATTGCTTTGTCGGTGTGGATCGAGGCTCAATCTGGGTCTTGGAAGAAGATCTGCCTCTCGCTCTAGCAGTTGGGGATTTTGATTCGGTGACTGTAGAAGAGTGTCAGGTAATTCAAAAAAATGCCCAGCACTTTGTCCAAGCCCATCCGGAAAAAGATGATACAGATCTGGAATTGGCTCTCTTAACCATCTTTGAGCAAAATCCTCAGGCTCAGGTCACTATTTTCGGTGCTCTTGGTGGTCGTATTGACCATATGCTGGCCAATGTCTTTCTGCCTAGCAATCCCAAGTTGGCACCCTTTATGCGTCAGATAGCGATTGAGGATGGGCAAAACTTGATTGCCTATTGTCCAGAAGGGATCAATCAGCTTGAACCACGTTCGGATTACGATTATCTAGCTTTTATGCCAGTTCGGGATAGCCAGCTGACGATTATCGGTGCCAAGTATGAGTTGACAGAGGAAAATTTTTTCTTTAAAAAAGTGTACGCTTCTAACGAATATATAGATAGGGAAGTGTCGGTGACTTGCCCAGATGGCTATGTGGTTGTCTTGCATAGCAAGGACAGGAGGTAGGATGGAAAGTTTACTTGTTCTATTATTAATTGCCAACCTAGCTGGACTTTTTCTCATTTGGCAAAGGCAGGATAAGCAGGCAAAACATCTAAGCAAGAGCTTGGAGGATCAGGCAGATCATTTGTCAGACCAGTTGGATTACCGCTTTGAACAAGCCAGACAAGCCAGCCAGCTGGACCAAAAAGATTTGGAAGTGGCTGTCAGCGACCGTTTGCAAGAAGTGAGAATAGAATTGCACCAAGGCCTGACTCAAGTTCGTCAAGAAATGACAGATAATCTCCTCCAAACTAGAGACAAGACTGACCAACGCCTTCAAGCCTTGCAGGAATCAAATGAGCAACGCTTGGAACAAATGCGCCAAACGGTCGAGGAAAAGTTAGAAAAGACCTTGCAGACACGCTTGCAGGCTTCCTTTGAGACAGTTTCTAAGCAACTGGAGTCGGTAAATCGTGGTCTGGGAGAAATGCAGACAGTTGCGCGTGATGTCGGGGCCCTCAACAAGGTTCTCTCTGGAACCAAGACGCGAGGGATTTTGGGTGAATTGCAACTGGGACAAATCATCGAAGACATCATGACACCTGCCCAGTACGAACGAGAATACGCAACGGTTGAAAACTCTAGTGAACGAGTGGAGTATGCCATCAAGTTGCCTGGACAGGGTGACCAGGAATATGTCTACTTACCGATTGACTCCAAGTTTCCACTGGCAGATTATTACCGCTTAGAAGAAGCCTATGAAGCGGGTGACAAGGACGAGATCGAACGCTGTCGTAAGTCGCTCCTAGCCAGCGTCAAACGCTTTGCCAAGGATATCAAGAGCAAGTACATAGCACCGCCTCGGACTACCAATTTTGGAGTTTTGTTTGTTCCGACAGAAGGTCTCTACTCAGAAATCGTCCGCAATCCGGTCTTCTTTGATGACTTGAGACGGGAAGAGCAGATTATTGTCGCAGGTCCAAGTACCCTATCAGCTCTTCTCAATTCCCTATCAGTTGGTTTCAAAACCCTTAATATCCAAAAGAGTGCTGACCATATTAGTAAGACTCTTGCTAGTGTTAAGACCGAGTTTGGCAAGTTTGGTGGCATTCTGGTCAAGGCACAAAAACACCTCCAACATGCCTCTGGCAATATTGATGAACTATTAAACCGTCGTACCACAGCTATCGAGCGGACGCTCCGTCACATTGAGTTGTCAGAAGGTGAGCCTGCGCTTGATCTACTCCATTTCCAAGAAGATGAGGAAGAATATGAAGATTAGTCACATGAAAAAAGATGAGCTATTTGAAGGCTTTTACCTAATCAAGTCAGCTGACCTGAGGCAAACTCGAGCTGGGAAAAATTACCTAGCTTTTACCTTTCAAGATGATAGTGGCGAGATTGAAGGGAAACTCTGGGATGCCCAACCTCATAACGTTGAGGCCTTTACCGCAGGTAAGGTTGTCCACATGAAAGGACGCCGAGAAGTTTATAACAATACCCCTCAAGTCAATCAAATTACCCTCCGCCTGCCTCAGCCTGGTGAACCCAATGATCCAGCTGATTTCAAGGTCAAGTCGCCAGTTGATGTCAAGGAAATCCGTGACTATATGTCGCAAATGATTTTTAAAATTGAAAATCCTGTCTGGCAACGGATTGTCCGAAATCTCTACACCAAGTATGATAAGGAATTTTACTCCTATCCAGCAGCCAAGACCAACCACCATGCCTTTGAAACGGGTTTGGCTTTCCACACTGCAACCATGGTGCGTTTGGCAGATGCTATTAGCGAAGTTTATCCTCAGCTCAATAAGAGCCTGCTCTATGCGGGGATTATGCTGCATGACTTGGCTAAGGTCATTGAGTTGACGGGACCAGACCAGACCGAGTATACAGTGCGAGGCAATCTCCTTGGGCATATTGCTTTGATTGATAGCGAAATTACTAAAACAGTTATGGAACTCGGTATCGATGATACCAAGGAAGAAGTCGTTCTGCTTCGTCACGTCATCCTTAGTCACCACGGCTTGCTTGAGTATGGAAGTCCAGTCCGTCCACGCATTATGGAAGCAGAGATTATCCATATGATTGACAATCTGGATGCAAGCATGATGATGATGTCAACTGCTCTTGCTTTGGTGGATAAAGGAGAGATGACCAATAAAATCTTCGCAATGGACAATCGTTCCTTCTATAAACCAGATTTAGATTAATAATTTAAGAAAAATGAGCATTTTTAGGATAAGAATGTTCGTTTTTTTATGTGAATATGGTATAATAGATAAAATATCAAAATTAAATGAAGTGGGAAATAGAAATGAAATTAAGAAGAAGTGATCGGATGGTTGTCATTTCCAACTATTTGATTAATAATCCTTATAAACTAACTAGTCTCAATACTTTTGCTGAAAAGTATGAATCTGCTAAATCATCCATCTCAGAGGATATCGTGATTATCAAACGCGCCTTTGAGGAAATTGAAATCGGTCATATCCAGACAGTAACTGGTGCTGGTGGTGGTGTCATTTTCACACCATCAATCTCAAGCCATGATGCCAAGGAAATGGTTGAGGACTTGCGTGCCAAGTTGTCAGAAAGTGACCGTATCTTGCCAGGTGGCTATATCTACCTGTCTGATTTGCTTAGCACACCAGCTATCTTGAAAAATATTGGTCGCATTATTGCCAAGAGCTTTATGGACCAAAAAATTGATGCGGTTATGACAGTAGCGACTAAGGGTGTTCCACTTGCAAATGCAGTTGCCAATGTCCTCAATGTTCCTTTTGTTATTGTGCGCCGTGACCTGAAAATTACCGAAGGTTCAACTGTCAGCGTCAACTATGTATCCGGTTCAAGTGGTGACCGCATTGAGAAAATGTTTCTATCAAAACGTAGTCTCAAGGCAGGCAGCCGTGTCTTGATTGTGGATGACTTCTTGAAAGGTGGCGGAACTGTCAATGGGATGATCAGCCTCTTGCGTGAGTTTGATTCAGAATTGGCAGGTGTAGCGGTCTTTGCGGATAATGCCCAAGAAGAACGTGAAAAGCAGTTTGACTACAAGTCACTCTTGAAAGTAACCAATATTGATGTCAAGAACCAAACTATCGATGTTGAGGTTGGCAATATCTTTGACGAAGATAAATAAGAGATAAAACTAAAGGTTGGAACGATTGTCCCAGCCTTTCTTTGCAAATAGAATAGAAGGAAACTTATGAAAACACCATTTATTAATAAAGAAGACTTAGAAGCGATTGTTGCCGAGTTCCCGACTCCCTTTCACTTGTATGATGAGAAGGGAATTCGTGAGAAGGCAAGAGCCGTCAACCAAGCCTTTTCGTGGAACAAGGGCTTTAAGGAATATTTTGCAGTTAAGGCTACTCCAACCCCAGTTATTTTGAAAATTCTCCAAGAGGAAGGTTGTGGCGTGGACTGCTCTAGTTATGTAGAGCTCTTGATGAGCCATAAACTGGACTTTCCAGGTTCTGAGATTATGTTCTCTTCTAACAATACGCCAGACAAGGAATATGCCTATGCGCGTGAATTAGGTGCGACCATTAACTTGGATGCTTTTGAAGATATTGAACATCTAGAGCGAGCGGCAGGCATTCCAGAAATCATCTCTTGTCGTTACAATCCTGGCGGTATTTTTGAACTGGGGACCGACATTATGGACAATCCTGGAGAAGCCAAGTTTGGGATGACTAAGGACCAGCTTTTTGAAGCCTTTGCGATTTTGAAGGAAAAAGGAGCTAAGACCTTTGGGATTCACTCCTTCCTAGCATCCAATACAGTGACCCATCTCTATTATCCAGAGTTGGCTCGTCAGCTCTTTGAATTGGCTGTTGAAATCAAGGAAAAGTTGGGTATTTCGCTAGACTTTATCAATCTTTCTGGCGGTATTGGTGTCAATTATCGTCCAGACCAGGAGCCGAACGATATCGCCTTGATTGGTGAGGGAGTTCGTAAGGTGTATGAAGAGGTCCTTACGCCAGCAGGTCTTGGTCAGGTTAAGATTTTTACCGAATTGGGTCGCTTTATGTTAGCACCTCACGGTGCTTTGGTCACAAGAGTTACTCATAAGAAGAAAACCTACCGTACCTATCTAGGTGTGGATGCATCAGCAGTCAACCTTATGCGTCCAGCTATGTATGGAGCCTACCATCATATTACTAACGTGACCCATCCAGATGGGCCAGCTGAAGTGGTAGATGTGGTTGGTTCACTCTGTGAAAACAATGATAAATTTGCAGTGAATCGCGAACTGCCTCATACAGAAATCGGTGATTTGCTGGTAATTCATGATACAGGTGCCCACGGATTTTCAATGGGCTACCAGTACAATGCCAAACTTCGTTCTGCGGAAATCCTCTATACCGAAGAAGGCAAAGCCCGTCAAATCCGCCGTGCAGAGCGCCCTGAGGACTATTTTGCAACCTTGTATGGTTTTGATTTTGAAGAATAAAATGATAATTAATTGAAAATGAAATTGAAAAACAGATTGCTTTCTAAAAAATAGGCAAAAATCTTGTTTTTCTTTCAAGTCATGATATAATAAAACTATAAAACGTTTTCAAGGAAGGTAACGATATGTCTGAAGAAACAATTGATTATGGACAAGTGACAGGAATGGTGCATTCGACAGAAAGCTTTGGGTCAGTAGATGGGCCTGGTATTCGCTTTATTGTCTTTTTGCAGGGCTGTCACATGCGTTGCCAGTATTGCCACAACCCTGACACTTGGGCTATGGAGTCCAATAAGTCACGTGAACGGACGGTAGATGATGTCTTGACTGAAGCCTTGCGTTACCGCGGTTTCTGGGGGAATAAGGGTGGGATTACAGTCAGTGGAGGAGAAGCCCTCTTGCAGATTGATTTCTTGATTGCCCTCTTTACCAAGGCCAAAGAACACGGAATCCACTGTACCTTGGATACCTGTGCACTGCCTTTCCGTAATAAACCACGTTACCTTGAGAAGTTTGACAAACTCATGGCTGTTACTGACTTAGTTCTCTTGGATATCAAGGAAATCAACGAAGAACAGCACAAGATTGTCACTAGCCAAACCAATAAAAATATCTTGGCTTGTGCCCAGTATCTATCAGATATTGGAAAACCTGTCTGGATTCGCCACGTGCTAGTTCCAGGATTGACAGATAGAGATGATGACTTGATTGAACTTGGGAAGTTCGTCAAGACCCTCAAAAATGTGGATAAGTTTGAAATTCTACCTTATCACACTATGGGTGAGTTCAAATGGCGTGAATTGGGAATTCCATATTCCCTCGAAGGGGTTAAACCACCAACAGCAGATCGCGTCAAGAACGCTAAGAAACTCATGGATACCGAAAGTTACCAAGACTATATGAAACGTGTACATGGATAAAAAAGAAGCCTGATGGAAACATCGGGCTTTTGATACTCAATGAAAATCAAAGAGCAAACTAGGAAGCTAGCCGCAGGCTGCTCAAAACATGGTTTTGAGGTTGTGGATAGAACTGACGAAGTCAGTAACATATATACGGCAAGGCGAAGCTGACGTGGTTTGAAGAGATTTTCGAAGAGTATGACTTGCAAAAAAGACTTAGCAAACTAGCTAAGCCTTTTTCTTCTTATCTCGAACGTTGTTTTCCAGCGTTGCGATTTTTGTGTTTTTTCTTGCTTGTGATAGCAGTTGGTTGTTCAGGGGTAACGTCTTTTCGTCCACTTGGTGTAGAGAAAGCACGTGCTTTTGGTGGGTTCTTTGCCAGTTCTTCACGGACTTTTTTGCGAAGTTTTGGACGAACGATATAGTTGACGATAAACTGTTGGAGAATCATCATGAAACCACCGACAACCCAATAAAGTGTGACACTAGCTGGTGAGATGAGGGAGAAGCCGGCAATCATGACTGGGCTCACGTAAGCCATTTTCTTGATTTGATCTCTTTGCGTTTCATCTTCTACTCCGTGAAGTGAAAGGAGTGATTGAAGATAGTAAAGGACACCAGCGCAGGCAGCTAAAATCATACTTGGAGAGCCTAGAGGAATTCCTAGGTAACTTGCTTGAGCAACACCTTCAGTATATTGGGCAGCAAAGTAAATTGCAGAGAAGAAAGGCATTTGAAGGAGGATAGGGAAACATCCTACACCACCAAACATGCTGATACCGTGCTCTTTTTGAGCTGCAAAGAGAGCTTGTTGGGCTTCGAGTTTTTCTTCTTGAGTTGTTGCTTCCTTGAGACGTGTTTGGTGTGGCTCAAGGACGTGCTTGAGGGCGTTCATCTTTTCAGAGTGAAGCGTTGCCTTCCATGATTGGTAGATACCAAGTGGCAAGATAATCAAGCGCACGATAATGGTTACGATGATGATAGCGACACCAAAGCCTAGACCTTGATCGGTAGCGAAGTACTTGATAGCTTCAGCCATAGGCGCTCCGAAAGTATTCCAAATAAATCCTGTTGGCTCTCCTGTTGCTTTATCGACGCTAACACAGCCAGTCAAGACAAGCAACATAGCCACTCCCATAGCCGAGAGTGCAAAACGTTTAATAGATTTCACTGTTTTTATTCCTTCTTAAAAAATTATACCTTTCTATTCTACTGTTTTTTTACAAAATATACAATAGTTCTAGAGACCTAATTTGCGATTTTAAAGTCAGGGTAAGGAGGAAAGTTGCTCAGTTGGACATCTAAGTAGCTGACTTTTGAAAAAGGTGTGGGTCCTTTGCGGATTTCTTGGATAAATTTTGCCATGGTAGCAGATGAGTCTGCTTGGGCTAAAATTTCCACTGTACCGTCGTCATTGTTCCAAACTCGTCCAGTAATACCACCGATTTCAAGCGCCAGGCTGTAAACACCCCAACGAAATCCAACTCCCTGCACTCTACCTTGGGCAATCATTCTAACCTTTTGCATACCAAACCCCTTTGATTGTGTTATAATATTTCTATGACTATTATAACCTCAAAAGCCAATTCTGTGGTAAAAAATGCCAAGAAATTACACCAAAAAAAATACCGCAAGTCTGCCTATTTGATTGAAGGCTGGCACTTGTTTGAAGAAGCTGTCCAAGCTGGAGTGACGATTGAGAAAATCTTTGCCCTAGAAAGTTATCGAGAACAGTTAGCCTCGTTTCCGCAAACTGTCTGGGTTTCAGAGGATATTTTGCTAGATTTGGCGGATTCTCAGACTCCGCAGGGAATCGTCGCGGTGGTTCAAAAAGAAGAAGTAGGACAAGCTGACTTGAGTCAGGGCAAGTTTTTATTTTTGGAAGATGTGCAAGATCCTGGTAATGTGGGAACTATCATTCGGACTGCGGATGCAGCAGGTTTTACAGGAGTAATTGTTTCAGATAAATCGGCAGATATCTACAGTCTCAAGACCTTACGTTCCATGCAAGGCAGTCATTTCCATCTGCCTATTTACCGGATGTCTAGTCAAGCGCTTCTTAAGGAAATCAAAGAGGTTGCTATCCCAGTGCTGGCAACAACCCTATCTAAAGATTCTGTTGATTACAGAGAACTGCCTCCTATAGAAAATTTTGTACTAGTCATGGGAAATGAGGGGCAAGGAATTAGTCCCCTTATGGCTGAAAGTGCAGACCAGTTGGTCCATATTAGCATGAAGGGGAAGGCAGAGAGTTTGAATGTTGCCGTTGCAGCTGGTATTTTAATTTTCCATTTAAGCTAATTTTAACTTTCTTTGTTATAATCAAGGAAAGATGTTCATAGAAAAGGAGAAAAGATGAATCACACTATTATTCACGACCGCGCAGGTCTCAATCAATTTTATGCTAAGGTTTATGCCTTTGTTGGTCTGGGGATCGGACTATCCGCTTTAGTATCAGGTCTTATGTTGACCGTCTTTCAGTCTCAGTTGGTTTACTTTTTGATGCAGGGACGCCTCTGGTTGACCATTGCTACTTTTGCAGAGCTAGCTCTGGTCTTTGTTGCCAGCAGTATGGCTTCGAAGAATAGTCCAGCGGCTCTTCCAGTATTTTTACTTTACTCAGTATTAAACGGCTTTACCCTCAGTTTTGTGGTGGCCTTCTATACTCCAGGTACAGTTTTATCTGCCTTTGTATCAAGCGCCCTTCTCTTCTTTGTCATGGCGGCAGTCGGTATGTTCACCAAGAAAGATTTGAGTGGCCTTGGTCGGGCTATGATGGCGGCTCTTATCGGTTTGTTGATTGCTATGGTAGTCAATATTTTCTTGGCTAGCGGTTTCTTTGATTATATGATTAGCGTAGCCATGGTCTTGGTCTTCTCTGGGCTGATTGCTTGGGACAACCAAAGAATTCGCTATGCATATGAGCAATCACAAGGTCGTGTAGAGACAGGTTGGGTTGTGTCAATGGCTCTCAGTATCTATCTTGATTTTATCAATCTTTTCCTAAGTATTCTACGTATCTTTGGTCGCAATGACTAAAAGGTCCCTAACATCAGTGTTCGAAGGAGCGCTGATTTTTTTATATTTGGTCTTTTCTTTTCTTGGAAATAGGTGTATAATGCTTTTAATTAAATTTTTGAGGAGTAGTTTATGAAGAAAAGTTTTATTCATCAACAAGAAGAGATTTCCTTTGTCAAAAACACTTTTACCCAGTATTTGAAAGATAAGTTAGAAGTTGTCGAAGTTCAAGGTCCTATCTTGAGTAGGGTCGGTGACGGGATGCAGGATAATTTATCAGGTGTTGAGAATGCCGTATCAGTCAAGGTTCTCCAAATCCCTGATGCTACTTATGAAGTGGTGCACTCACTTGCTAAATGGAAACGCCATACTTTGGCCCGTTTTGGTTTCGGTGAGGGAGAAGGTCTTTTTGTCCACATGAAGGCCCTTCGTCCAGACGAAGATTCGCTGGATGCGACCCACTCTGTTTATGTTGACCAGTGGGACTGGGAAAAAGTTATCCCAAATGGTAAACGGAATATCGCTTATCTAAAAGAAACAGTTGAGAAGATTTACAAGGCCATTCGCTTGACTGAGCTAGCTGTTGAAGCCCGCTATGACATCGAATCAATCTTGCCAAAACAAATCACTTTTATCCACACAGAAGAGTTGGTAGAACGCTACCCAGACTTGACACCGAAAGAACGTGAAAATGCTATCTGTAAAGAATTTGGAGCAGTCTTCTTGATCGGTATCGGTGGGGAATTACCAGACGGTAAACCGCACGATGGACGTGCACCAGACTACGATGACTGGACGAGCGAATCTGAAAATGGTTACAAGGGTCTGAATGGCGATATTCTTGTTTGGAATGAGTCTCTGGGGGGAGCCTTTGAGTTGTCTTCTATGGGAATCCGTGTAGATGAAGAAACGCTTCGTCGTCAGGTTGCCATTACAGGTGATGAAGACCGTTTGGAATTGGAATGGCACAAGGCTTTGTTGAACGGCCTATTCCCATTGACAATCGGTGGGGGAATTGGACAATCTCGGATGGCCATGTTCCTACTTCGCAAGAAACACATCGGAGAAGTGCAAACAAGTGTTTGGCCTCAAGAAGTCCGCGATACTTACGAAAATATTTTGTAGAGAATCGAACCGTAAGGTTCGGTTTTCTTTCTCTTTTCGCCCATAATTTGGTATAATAAACGGTATGAAAATCGTATCAGGAATCTATGGGGGACGTCCCCTCAAGACACTAGAAGGAAAGACGACAAGACCTACTTCGGATAAGGTTAGGGGAGCTATTTTTAACATGATTGGTCCCTACTTTGAAGGGGGGCGGGTCTTGGACCTTTATGCAGGTAGTGGTGGCTTATCTATTGAGGCAGTATCGCGTGGCATGGCCAGTGCTGTTTTGGTGGAACGAGACCGTAAGGCTCAGGCTATCGTGGCTGAAAATATCCAGATGACCAAGGAAGTTGGAAAATTTCAACTCCTCAAGATGGAGGCGGAAAGGGCTCTGGAGCAGGTATCTGGGGAATTCGATCTCATTTTCTTAGACCCTCCTTATGCCAAGGAACAAATCGTAGCAGATATTGAAAAAATGGCTGAGAGAGAGCTTTTTTCTGAAGATGTCATGGTCGTGTGTGAGACGGATAAGGCCGTTGAACTTCCAGAAGAAATTGCCTGCCTGGGCATCTGGAAGGAAAAGATTTATGGAATTAGTAAGGTGACAGTCTATGTCAGATAAGATTGGCTTATTCACAGGCTCATTTGATCCGATGACAAATGGGCATCTGGATATCATTGAACGGGCGAGCAGACTTTTTGATAAGCTCTATGTCGGTATTTTTTTAAATCCCCACAAACAGGGATTTCTCCCTCTTAAAAATCGTAAACGGGGGCTAGAAAAGGCTTTGGAACATTTGGAAAATGTTGAAGTCGTGTTTTCACATGATGAATTGGTGGTTGATGTTGCAAAAAGACTGGGGGCTACCTTTCTGGTACGAGGCTTGAGAAATGCAACGGATTTGCAATATGAAGCCAGTTTCGATTACTACAATCATCAGCTGTCTCCTGATATAGAAACCATTTATTTACATAGCCGACCTGAACATCTCTATATCAGTTCATCAGGTGTTAGAGAGCTTTTGAAGTTTGGTCAGGATATTGCCTGCTATGTTCCTGATAGTATTTTGGAGGAAATAAGAAATGAAAAAAAAGATTAGATGGCCCTTATATGTCATTGCGGCCTTAATTGTGACTTTCTTGGCATTTGTAGTGCCCTTGCCCTACTATATAGAAGTTCCAGGTGGTTCGGAAGATATTCGCCAAGTCCTTAAAGTCAATGACACAGAAGATAAGGAAGCTGGTGCCTATCAATTTGTTACGGTTGGTGTCCAGCACGCTACTTTAGCCCATATGATTTATGCGTGGTTGACGCCTTTTACAGATATTCGTAGTGCCCAAGAGACTACAGGTGGCTCTTCTGATGTTGAATTTATGCGGATTAATCAATTCTACATGCAAACATCGCAAAATATGGCCAAGTATCAAGGGCTAAAAACAGCTGGTAAGGATATTGAACTAAAATATCTTGGGGTTTATGTTTTGACTGTGACGGATAATTCGACCTTTAAAGGGATTCTTAACATCTCTGATACGGTCACAGCAGTCAATGATCAAACCTTTGACAGTTCCAAAGACTTGATTGATTACGTCAATTCTCAAAAACTAGGGGACTCCGTCAAGGTCACCTATGAAGAGGATGGGCAAACCAAGTCTGCAGAAGGTAAGATTATCACCTTGGAAAATGGCAAAAATGGAATTGGAATCGGTTTGATTGACCGTACAGAAGTGACCAGTGATGTTCCAATTCGCTTTTCAACAGCCGGTATCGGTGGCCCAAGTGCTGGTCTCATGTTTAGTCTGGCCATCTATACCCAAATAGCTGACCCTGGCCTTCGTAATGGTCGTATCGTTGCCGGTACAGGAACCATTGACCGCGATGGGAATGTGGGGGATATTGGAGGTATTGATAAAAAAGTTGTAGCTTCGGCTAGAGAAGGTGCCGCGATTTTCTTTGCCCCTGATAACCCTGTTAGCGAAGAAGAACAAAAAGCGCATCCGGATGCTAAAAACAACTACCAAACAGCTCTGGAAGCAGCTAAAACAATCAAGACAGATATGAAAATCGTGCCTGTTAAAACCCTACAAGACGCAATTGATTACTTGAAAAACAATCCCTAGTTTTAAGTTAAGTTTCCAAACTAGCGCACAAACAGAGAAGATGGTATAATAGTCAAATGGTTCAATTATTATTCACTCTAAGCAGTCACATGCTCTTTATTTATGTGAGTTTTTACCTTTTAAAGGATCTTGTTAGATGGGAAAAGGTTTTAAAAGTGACAACTGAGAATACAGGAAAAGTTCGTTTACTAGTAGCCTTTTTCAGTATTGTAATGGGCTACATCATGAGTTCTTTCTTTATCAGCCTATATCAGTTGTGGCAAGAAGCGCTTAGAGGATCATTATAATTTGCGTGTTTAAGAAATTACTTTCAAGATATTATTAAACTTATAGGGAGAAATAGAATTCATGGATATTATAATCTTATTGTTGATAACGCTATTAATTTATTTGTTACCTCAAAATAAGGAATATCTAAATGTTAAATCTACATCAGGGCTTAGAGGATTTCTAGCTATAGGAATAATATTTCATCATTTGTCACAATGGGTTACATCTGGTGATGAATTTTCTAATTTTTCCTATATGGGAACTTATATCGTTTCTATTTTCTTCTTTTTATCAGCCTATGGATTGTATTTTCAGAACGAAAATAAGAAAAACTATCTAGATAATTTTTTAGTTAAGAGACTTTCTAAAATTCTAGTTCCATTTTTTTCTATATCTTTGATTTATATGTTTTACAGATTTTTAAGCGGTCAATTAATGGATTTAGATTTTTTTGCTAACTTATTTAAAAAAGGAAGTACAATTATTTATAATGGATGGTTTGTCGATATTATAATTCTAATGTATATATTTTTTTATATATCATTTAAGTTTTTCAAAAATAAGTTTATTTCTATTGTTATCAATACAGTATTCATAATTGGTTATATTTGTTTAGCTATAAAATTAGGTTACGGTTTTTGGTGGTATAATAGTGTTTTCCCCTTCATAATTGGCTTAATATGGGCTAAAAATAAAGAGAAAATTGATGGAGTTTTAGATAGACATTATTTTATCATACTTGTTTTAGTAACTGTGTTACTCTTTATTTCACATCAATACGATATTTTGTTGAGGTATGTGCATTTAGAAGATAGTTATAGTTATGCGTTAGCTGCTAATTTAGATAATATTATTTTTACAATCTACTTTATTATTGTTTTTTTGAAAAAAATAAATTTTTCAAATATATATTTGATTTTAATAGGTAGTATATCGTTTGAATTATATATGATACATGGATTAGTTATTTCTATGCTAGGAAAAACACTTGTGTCATCCAGAATAAATGATGTGATATTTACATTTTTTGTGCTGGTCCTTAGTCTAATTTTAGCTTGGATTATTAATAAATTAGTTAATAGAATTACAAAGAAAGTAAGTCTATTACAAAATCAAGAGTAAAGGAAATAAGTATGGAAAAAATTGTGGTTCAAGGTGGCGATAATCGTCTGGTAGGAAGTGTTACGATCGAAGGAGCAAAGAATGCAGTCTTGCCCTTGTTGGCAGCGACTATTCTAGCCAGTGAAGGAAAGACCGTCTTGCAGAATGTTCCAATCTTGTCAGATGTTTTCACTATGAATCAGGTGGTTCGTGGTTTGAATGCCAAGGTAGATTTTGATGAGGAGGCTCATCTTGTCGAGGTGGACGCGACTGGCGATATCACTGAGGAAGCTCCTTACAAGTATGTCAGCAAGATGCGCGCATCCATCGTTGTTTTGGGGCCAATTCTTGCCCGTGTAGGTCATGCTAAGGTATCCATGCCAGGTGGTTGTACGATTGGTAGCCGTCCTATTGACCTTCATTTGAAAGGTCTAGAAGCTATGGGTGCTAAGATTAGTCAGACAGCTGGTTACATCGAAGCCAAGGCTGATCGCTTACATGGCGCTCATATCTATATGGACTTCCCAAGTGTTGGTGCTACGCAGAACTTGATGATGGCGGCGACTCTGGCTGATGGGGTGACAGTGATTGAAAATGCTGCGCGTGAGCCTGAGATTGTGGACCTAGCCATTCTCCTCAATGAAATGGGAGCCAAGGTTAAAGGGGCTGGTACAGAGACCATTACCATTACTGGTGTGGAGAAACTTCACGGTACGACTCACAATGTGGTCCAAGACCGTATCGAAGCTGGAACCTTTATGGTGGCTGCTGCCATGACTGGTGGTGATGTCTTGATTAAAGATGCTGTTTGGGAACACAACCGTCCCTTGATTGCCAAATTGCTTGAAATGGGAGTGGAAGTGACAGAGGAGACTGAAGGAATTCGCGTTCGCTCTCAATTAGAAAATCTAAAAGCTGTCCATGTGAAAACCTTGCCCCACCCAGGATTTCCAACAGATATGCAGGCTCAATTTACAGCCTTGATGACCGTTGCAAAAGGCGAATCAACTATGGTGGAGACAGTTTTTGAAAATCGTTTCCAACATCTAGAAGAAATGCGCCGCATGGGCTTACATTCTGAGATTATCCGTGACACAGCTCGTATTGTTGGTGGACAGCCTTTGCAGGGGGCAGAAGTTCTTTCAACTGACCTTCGTGCCAGCGCAGCCTTGATTTTGACAGGTTTGGTAGCGCAAGGAGAAACTGTGGTTGGTAAATTGGTTCACTTGGATAGAGGTTACTACCGTTTCCATAAGAAGTTAGCGCAGCTGGGTGCTAAGATTCAGCGGATTGAGGCAAGTGATGAAGATGAATAAGAAATCAGGCTACGTAGCCAAGCGTTTGCTTTTAGTCATTCTGGTACTGATTTTAGGTGCTTTAGCCCTAGGAATCGGTTTGATGGTCGGTTATGGAATCTTGGGCAAAGGTCAAGATCCATGGGCTATCCTGTCTCCAGCAAAATGGCAGGAATTGATTCATAAATTTACAGGAAATTAGGCTGGTAGACCAGCCTTTTTCTAGAGATAAGGAGAAATATGAACAAAAAAACAAGACAGACACTAATCGGACTGCTGGTATTGTTACTTTTATCTGCGGGAAGCTACTATATCAAGCAGATGCAGTCGACAGCAAATAGTCCCAAAACCAAGCTTAGTCAGAAAAAACAAGCGTCTGAAGCTCCTAGTCAAGCATTGGCAGAGAGTGTCTTAACAGATGCAGTTAAAAGCCAAATAAAAGGGAGTCTTGAGTGGAATGGCTCAGGTGCCTTTATTGTCAATGCTAATAAAACAAACCTAGATGCCAAGGTTTCAAGTAAACCTTACGCTGATAATAAAACAAAGACAGTGGGCAAGGAAACAGTGCCAACCGTAGCTAATGCCCTCTTGTCTAAGGCTACTCGCCAGTACAAGAATCGTGAAGAAACTGGGAATGGTTCGACTTCATGGACTCCTCCAGGCTGGCATCAGGTTAAGAATCTAAAGGGGTCTTATACCCATGCGGTCGATAGAGGTCACTTGTTAGGCTATGCCTTAATCGGTGGCTTGGATGGTTTTGATGCCTCGACAAGCAATCCTAAAAACATTGCTGTTCAAACAGCCTGGGCAAATCAGGCTCAAGCCGAGGATTCGACTGGTCAAAACTACTATGAAAGCATGGTACGTAAGGCCTTGGACCAAAACAAGCGTGTCCGTTACCGTGTAACCCTTTACTACGCTTCGAATGAGGATTTAGTTCCTTCAGCTTCACAGATTGAAGCCAAGTCTTCAGACGGAGAATTGGAATTTAATGTTCTAGTTCCCAATGTTCAAAAAGGGCTTCAACTGGATTACCGAACTGGAGAAGTGACTGTTACTCAGTAAAATACAAAATAAACTCCTATGTCACTTGTGGATATAGGAGTTCTTTCTTACTAGTTTAAGCAGGGCTACAATAGACACTGATACTCAATGAAAATCAAAGTGCAAACTAGAAAGCTAGCCGCAGGTTGCTTAAAGCACAGCTTTGAGGTTGCAGATGAAGCTGACGTGGTTTAAAGAGATTTTCGAAGAGTATGAGAAAAAATAATATGTATTGGACTATATTTTGTGATATAATAGAGGGTAAGATACTATTTTAGGAGAAGAACTATGGAAGACCCAAGTAGTCAGAATTTGTTGCTACAATTTGTTTTATTGTTTATCTTGACGGTATTAAATGCCTTTTTCTCAGCTACAGAAATGGCCATGGTGTCACTAAACCGTGCGCGAGTTGAACAAAAGGCAGAAGAAGGAGATAGACGCTATATCCGTCTGCTGAAGGTACTAGAAAATCCTAACCACTTTTTATCAACTATTCAAGTAGGAATTACCCTGATTACGATCTTATCAGGGGCGAGTTTGGCAGACACTCTGGGACGAGAAATTGCATCTTGGCTTGGAAATGGTGAAACATCTTATGCCGTTGCAAGTTTTCTGTCTTTAGCATTTTTGACTTATATTTCCATCGTTTTTGGGGAATTGTATCCTAAGAGAATCGCTCTTAATCTAAAGGATGCCTTAGCGATTCGTACAGCGCCAGTTATTATTGGATTGGGGAAACTAGTTAGTCCCTTTGTTTGGCTCTTATCTGCATCTACCAATCTCTTGAGTCGCTTGACTCCTATGACCTTTGACGATGCTGACGAAAAAATGACCCGTGATGAAATTGAGTACATGCTGACAAATAGTGAAGAAACACTAGATGCTGACGAAATTGAAATGTTACAAGGGATTTTTTCACTGGACGAATTAATGGCCAGAGAAGTTATGGTTCCTCGAACAGATGCCTTTATGGTCGATATTCAGGATGATAGTCAAACCATCATCCAAAGTATTTTAAAACAAAATTATTCTCGTATCCCTGTCTATGATGGGGATAAGGACAATGTGATTGGGATCATTCACACCAAGAGTCTCCTTAAGGCGGGCTTTGTGGACGGTTTTGACAATATTGTTTGGAAGAAAATCTTACAAGATCCACTTTTTGTTCCTGAAACTATTTTTGTGGATGACTTATTAAAAGAACTGCGCAATACTCAAAGACAAATGGCAATCTTGCTGGATGAATACGGTGGGATGGCTGGTTTGGTGACCCTAGAAGACCTCTTAGAGGAAATCGTTGGGGAAATCGATGACGAAACAGATAAAGCGGCAATAGATGTTCATCAAATCGGTGAGGATACTTACATTGTTCAAGGTACCATGAATCTCAATGATTTTAATGACTACTTTGATGTTGAACTGGAAAGTGATGACGTTGATACCATCGCTGGTTACTATTTGACAGGGGTTGGGACCATTCCAACGACTGAGAAACTCAGTTATGAATTAGTCAGCCAAAACAAACAGCTTATCCTTACCAATGATAAAGTGAAAAATGGACGCGTTACCAAGGTAAAAGTCCAAATTACCGAAGTTGAAATAGAAGAAGAAACAGAGTAAACTAGAGGCTTTTGTCACCAGGCGTGACAAAGCTTTTTTCAGTTGATTTCAAAAGGAAATTGTGTCCTCGAAAAACTCAGCCCCAAACTTGCCTCAAAAGTTTTTTAAAGTTATACGTATTTATTCAAGGAAAAAGAAAAAAGCCCTTTAAATTGGGCTTTCTGTTTAAATGAAACCTGATAAATCAAGTTAAAGAAGGCGGTAGACGGATTTGAACCGACGATCAAGCTTTTGCAGAGCCGTGCCTTACCACTTGGCTATACCGCCTTAACGTTTATTATTATACCTTGAAAATGATTTTCAGTCAATAGCTTTTTCAGATTTTTTGTATCAATAAGCCTAAATATTCTGAAAATTCGTTTACTTTTCTTGAAATCTATGATATAATTGATGATAACCTATACTTTATTTATAAGAGGAGTAAATAAATGAAAAAAAGTCAAGTGCTTGCTGTAGCGGGAGCTACCTTATTAGCGTCAGGAGTTCTAGCTGCGTGTTCAAACACTAGTTCGAATAATGCTAAACTAGCAAAAGATTACCAATATGTTTATCAAACAGATCCAGAAACCTTGGATTATATCGTCAGCAATATCGATTCAACATCATTCGTCACAACAAATGCTGTAGATGGTTTGTTGGCTAATGATAAATATGGTAACTTGGTTCCTTCTATTGCTGAATCATGGACAGTTTCAAAAGATGGTTTGACTTATACCTATAAAATCCGTAAGGATGCTAAATGGGTTACAGCAGAGGGAGAAGAATACGCTCCTGTAACTGCTAAAGACTTCGTTACTGGTTTGAAACATGCCGTAGATGGAAAATCAAAAGGACTTTCAATCGTTAGCTCTTCTATTAAGGGATTAGAACCCTATATCAAGGGTGAAACAAGCGATTTTTCAACCGTTGGAGTAAAAGCGCTTGATGATCAAACACTAGAATATACCTTGAACCAGCCAGAAACTTTCTGGAATGACAAGACCACTAGTGGTGTTTTGATGCCGGTTAATGAAGAATTCTTAACTTCAAAAGGGGAAGGTTTTGGTGCCCCAACCGATGCTAACTCTATTCTTTATAACGGTCCATTTGTCTTAAAATCTGTAACTCCAAAATCATCTATCGAGATGGCTAAAAATGATGCTTACTGGGACAAAGAAAATGTAAAAATTGAGAACGTTAAGTTCACTTTCTGGGATGGTAAGGACCAAGATGTGATTGCTAAAGGTTTTGCTGATGGTCAATATAGCAAGGCTCGTATCTTCCCTACAAGTTCTACATATGAAAAATATGCAGCTGACTTTAAAGATAACATTTACTTTAATGAACCAGGAGCGGGTGTTGCAACTGTCAGCTTGAACTATGGCCGTACAACCTATAACCACACTGCCAAAACAAGTGATGCCCAAAAGACATCTACTCAGAAAGCATTGCTAAACAAGGAATTCCGTCAAGCCTTGAACTTTGCGGTTGATCGCAATTCTTACTCAGCTCAAACAAATGGTACTGATGGAGCTGCAGTAGCCATCCGTAATACATTTGCACCTTATAATCTTCAAGTTGGTAAGAAAACATTTGGTGAATTGGTACAAGATAGCTTGGCTAAGACAAATTCTTCTACTTGGTCAAACGTGTCTCTAGCAGATTCTCAAAATGGCCTTTACAATGAAGAAAAAGCTAAAGAAATCTTTGCTAAAGCAAAATCAAGCCTACAAGCTGAAGGTGTTGAATTCCCAATCCACTTGGATGCCTTGGTTATCCAAGAATCAACAGCGGTTGTAAACCGTGTTCAATCATTGAAACAATCAATTGAAAAAGTATTGGGTTCAGATAATGTTGTTGTAGACTTACAACAAATGACTCAAGCAGAAGCTTTACCAATTTCATTTAGCGCTCCAACAGCTAAAGAGCAAGACTGGGATATCCATACCTTGCTAGGATGGAACCCTGACTATCAAGATCCTTCTACTTTCTTGGATCAATTCGTCCTTAAGGGAGGAAGCACTCGTCTTTACCTTGGTATTGACCAAAACACAGATGCATCAGTAGTAAGCAAACTTGGTTTAGCTGACTATGGAAAATTACTTGATGACGCAAACAGCGAAAACCAAGATGTTCAAAAACGTTATGAAAAATACGCGGTGGCACAAGCTTGGTTGACTGATAATGCTTTGACAATTCCAGTAATGGCTTCTCCTAAAGAAACAGCCGTTTCATATGTTTCAAAAGTTCTACCATTTAGCTCTTCATATTCAGTAGCCGGCCTTAAAGGTGAAAATTCAGGATACTTGAAGTACACTGAAGTTGGTGAAAAAGCAATCACCAAAGAAGAGTATGAAAAAGCTCGTGAAAAATGGTTGAAAGAAAAGACTGAGTCAAACGAGAAAGCTCAAAAAGAATTGGCAAGTCATGTGAAGTAAATAATTTTCAATAGAACTTTCTCTCCATGAGGAGAAGGTTCTTTTGGGATTTTTAAAGGAAATGATATGAAAAAATATATTTTTATGCGTGTTTTGCGGTCATTGGTTTCTATCTTCTTAGTAACAACCTTGACTTACACGATCATCTATACAATGGTTCCTCGAAAATTGATTTTCAAACAGGATACCAACTATAATAAGATTGCGACAACTGCTGATAAACGTGATAACTATGAGAATACTGTTTATGAGCGTATGGGCTATATCGAGTACTACGATACCAAAGAGTTGCAAGAAAAAGCTAGCCAGATGGATGCTTCTGTAACAGTTGAAGCCAATGACACCAACAAGGCTATCTATGAAAAATACATCAAACAAATCGGTCATGGTTGGACCCTGGGAGAATTTACTGAAAGTGGCCAATTCTACGCTACTCGTGAAATCCCGATTTTTGAACGTGTTTTTCACTTCTATGCTAACTTGATTGACATTGATCATACTAATAAAATTCAAGACCCTGAAAATCCAGACTTGAAACGTTACCTTCGTTTTGAAAATGATCCAGCTATCGGATGGTCCTTGGTTGGTTCAGGAACTAAACACAAATATCTCTTGTACTTCAACAGTCAGTTCCCATTTGTGCATCAAAACTTTGTGAACATTAATTTAGGTGACTCTTATCCAACCTATGCTAATAGCCCTGTTTTACAGGTTATTACTCAGGGTCAAGGGCAAACAAAAACATCTCAAGTTCAGTTCCCAACAGGTAAGAAAACTTCTTCTGTAAATATTTACTCAAGAACCTACAAGTCTCCTAGTCAGGCTGATTCACGTGAAGTAGCTAACTATGGGAAAGATGACCCATATACTGCTACTGAAAGCAACTACCAATATCCTTCTATGATTGCTAGCTCTGCAATCGTTGGATTGATCGGTTTGGTGATTTCTTATGCGATTGCCGTGCCACTTGGTTCAGCTATGGCTCGCTTCAAGAACACTTGGATTGATAGCTTCTCAACAGGGGCTTTGACCTTCTTGATGGCTCTTCCAACCATTGCTTTGGTTTACATTGTTCGTTTGATTGGATCATCAATTGGTCTTCCAGATTCATTCCCTATCTTGGGTGCTGGAGATTGGCGTTCGTATGTTTTACCAGCAGTTATCCTTGGTTTATTGGGTGCTCCTGGTACCGCTATTTGGATTCGTCGTTACATGATTGACTTGCAATCACAGGATTTTGTTCGTTTTGCTCGTGCAAAAGGTTTGTCTGAAAAAGAAATTTCAAACAAACACATCTTTAAAAATGCCATGGTTCCGCTGGTTTCAGGGATTCCTGGTGCTGTTATCGGGGTTATCGGTGGTGCAACCCTTACTGAAACAGTCTTCGCCTTCCCAGGTATGGGTAAAATGTTGATTGACTCTGTAAAAGCATCTAATAACTCTATGGTCGTAGGTCTTGTCTTCATCTTTACATGTATTTCTATCTTCTCACTTCTTTTGGGAGATATTTGGATGACTATTATTGACCCACGTATTAAATTGACTGAGAAAGGAGGCAAATAATGTCTACAATCGATAAAGAAAAATTTCAGTTTGTAAAACGTGACGATTTTGCCTCTGAAGCCATTGATGCGCCAGCTTATTCATACTGGGGTTCAGTGTTTAGACAATTTATGAAGAAGAAATCAACTGTAGTCATGTTGGGAATCTTGGTAGCTATCATTTTGATGAGTTTCATCTACCCAATGTTTTCTAAGTTTGATTTCAATGATGTCAGCAAAGTGAACGATTTTAGTGCTCGTTATATTAAGCCAAATGCTGAGCATTGGTTCGGTACTGACAGTAACGGTAAATCGCTCTTTGACGGTGTTTGGTTCGGAGCTCGTAACTCTATCCTCATTTCTGTGATTGCGACAGTGATTAACTTGGTTATCGGTGTCTTTGTCGGTGGTATTTGGGGAATTTCGAAATCAGTAGACCGTGTGATGATGGAAGTTTATAACGTCATCTCAAACATCCCATCTCTTTTGATTGTCATTGTCTTGACTTACTCAATCGGAGCTGGATTCTGGAATCTGATTTTTGCAATGAGTGTAACAACATGGATTGGGATTGCCTACTCAATTCGTATCCAAATCATGCGTTACCGTGACTTAGAGTACAACCTTGCTTCACGCACACTCGGAACTCCAACATACAAAATTGTCATTAAAAATATCATGCCACAATTGGTATCTGTTATTGTTACGACTACATCACAAATGCTTCCAGCATTTATCTCCTATGAAGCCTTTCTGTCATTCTTTGGACTTGGATTGCCTATTACAGTACCAAGTTTAGGTCGATTGATTTCAGATTATTCACAGAACGTAACAACAAATGCATACCTCTTCTGGATTCCATTGACAACTTTGGTCTTGGTATCCTTGTCACTTTTCGTAGTTGGTCAAAACCTAGCGGATGCTAGTGATCCACGTACACATAGATAGGAGTAGAAATGACAAAAGAAAAAAATGTAATTTTGACTGCTCGCGATATTGTCGTGGAATTTGACGTTCGTGACAAAGTATTGACAGCCATTCGCGGCGTTTCCCTTGAACTAGTTGAAGGAGAAGTATTAGCCTTGGTAGGTGAGTCAGGATCAGGGAAATCTGTTTTGACAAAGACTTTCACAGGTATGCTTGAAGAAAATGGTCGCATTGCCCAAGGAAGTATTGACTACCGTGGTCAGGACTTGACAGCCTTGTCTTCTCACAAGGATTGGGAACAAATTCGTGGTGCTAAGATTGCGACTATCTTCCAAGATCCAATGACTAGTTTGGACCCAATTAAAACAATTGGTAGTCAGATTACAGAAGTTATTGTAAAACACCAAGGCAAAACAGCTAAAGAAGCGAAAGAATTGGCGATTGACTACATGAATAAGGTTGGGATTCCAGATGCAGATAGACGTTTTGATGAATACCCATTCCAATATTCTGGAGGGATGCGTCAACGTATCGTTATTGCTATTGCCCTTGCCTGCCGACCTGATGTCTTGATCTGTGATGAGCCAACAACTGCCTTGGATGTAACCATCCAAGCACAGATTATTGATTTGCTAAAATCTTTACAAAACGAGTACCATTTCACAACAATCTTTATCACCCATGACCTTGGTGTGGTAGCAAGTATTGCGGATAAGGTAGCAGTTATGTATGCGGGAGAAATCGTTGAGTATGGAACTGTTGAGGAAGTCTTCTATGACCCTCGCCATCCATATACATGGAGTCTCTTGTCTAGCTTGCCTCAGCTTGCTGATGATAAAGGGGAACTTTACTCAATCCCAGGAACACCTCCGTCACTTTATACTGACCTGAAAGGGGATGCCTTTGCCTTGCGTTCTGACTATGCAATGCAGATTGACTTTGAACAAAAAGCTCCTCAATTCTCAGTATCAGAGACACATTGGGCTAAAACTTGGCTACTTCATGAGGATGCTCCAAAAGTAGAAAAACCAGCTGTGATTGCAAATCTTCACGATAAGATCCGTGATAAAATGGGATTTGCCCATCTGGCTGACTAGGAGGAAGGAAATGTCTGAAAAATTAGTAGAAATCAAAGATTTAGAAATTTCCTTCGGTGAAGGAAGTAAGAAGTTTGTCGCGGTTAAAAATGCTAACTTCTTTATCAACAAGGGAGAAACTTTCTCGCTTGTAGGTGAGTCAGGTAGTGGGAAAACAACTATTGGTCGTGCTATCATCGGTCTCAATGATACAAGTAATGGAGATATCATTTTTGAAGGTCAAAAGATTAATGGTAAGAAATCGCGTGAACAAGCTGCAGAATTGATTCGTCGTATCCAGATGATTTTTCAAGACCCTGCCGCAAGTTTGAATGAACGTGCGACTGTTGATTATATTATTTCAGAAGGTCTTTACAATCATCATCTGTTCAAGGATGAAGAAGAACGTAAAGAGAAAGTTAAAAATATTATTCGTGAAGTGGGGCTTCTTGCTGAGCACTTGACTCGTTACCCTCATGAGTTTTCAGGTGGTCAACGTCAACGTATCGGTATCGCCCGTGCCTTGGTCATGCAACCAGACTTTGTTATTGCAGATGAGCCAATTTCGGCCTTGGACGTTTCTGTACGTGCCCAAGTCTTGAACTTGCTCAAAAAATTCCAAAAAGAACTTGGTTTGACTTATCTCTTTATCGCCCATGACTTGTCGGTTGTTCGCTTTATTTCAGATCGTATCGCGGTTATTTACAAGGGTGTTATTGTAGAGGTTGCAGAAACAGAAGAATTGTTTAACAATCCAATTCACCCATATACTCAAGCCTTACTTTCAGCGGTACCAATCCCAGACCCAATCTTGGAACGTAAGAAGGTCTTGAAGGTTTACGACCCAAGTCAACACGACTATGAGACTGATAAGCCATCTATGGTAGAAATCCGTCCAGGTCACTATGTTTGGGCTAACCAAGCCGAATTGGCACGTTATCAAAAAGGACTAAACTAATAATGGTTTTATAATTTCCATGTCAACTTTTATGGAAATTATAAACCTTTTTTGTTGGACTGATTTGAAAAACTTTGAAAGTAGCTTGAAAGAATTTTCGAAAAATTTTAAAAAATTCTGAAATATTCTGAAATATTCTTGACAGGTGATGAAAAAGGTGGTAAGATAGGAAACATCAAAAAAGAAAGCAGAAAAAGAAATGAATAAGAGACAAGCTGTAACAATGAATCAAAACTTTTACTTTAGCTACTTTAGATAGTGTTTGTAGACATGTCACCATGGATGCAAACAGTTCAAGCAATTTGTTTGTATCTATGTGGCTAAGATTTTTGATTGTGGTCCATATAGATGAATATCTAAATGGACTAGCAAAGTTATAACTTGTTAGATTATTTCAAGCATCCGTTTAGGTATTATCTAGGCGGTTTTTTGTTTTATACTCTTCGAAAATCAAATTCAAACCACGTCAACGTCGCCTTGCCGTACTCAAGTACAGCCTACGGCTAGTTTCCTAGTTTGCTCTTTGATTTTCATTGAGTTTTATCTTTTCTGAGAAGGAGTTTCATTATGAAAGTTGTTCGAAAATTACTAGCCCCTCTCTTGGTAGTAGGGATCCTCTTGATCTCTCTGATCAGTTTGCATCAGTTGAAGGCGGATAAGAAAAAAGATGTGTTTCGTATCGGTATTTCGCAGTTTATTACCCACCAGTCCCTAGACGCTACTAGAGAGGGATTTGTGGATGAGCTGGCCAAGCAAGGTTATGTGGAAGGGAAAAATATTGAGATTGATTTGCAAAATGCACAGGGTGAACAAAGAAATCTAAAAACGATTTCCCAGCAACTAGCAGAATCTAGTGATGTCGTTCTAGCAATCGCAACGCCTTCTGCTCAGAGCTTGGCTAATACAACACAAACGACACCGGTTATCTTTTCAGCTGTAACAGATCCTGTCAGTGCCAAGTTGGTTGAGTCAAGAGAACATCCTGGGGGCAATGTAACTGGGACAAGCGACCAGTCATCAGATGCCATTTCAACCCAAATCAATTTGATAAAGAAAGTGTTGCCAAAGGCTAAAACAATTGGAATTCTCTATACTCAGAGCGAGCCAAACTCAGCTGTCCAAAAGGATGAAGCTAAGCGACTTCTGGAAGAAAAAGGCTTTACCGTTGTTGAAAAAACAATCTTGGACAGTAACAACGTCAAGGCTGCAGCAGAGAGTTTGATGGCTGAAGTGGATATGGTTTTTGTACCAACGGATAATATCATTTCGTCAACCATGGAAACAGTCAAGCAGGTTTCTATTAAACACAAGGTTCCAGTATTCGGTGGTTCAACAGAAATGATTGCGGTTGGTGGCTTGTATAACTACGGAACCAATTATGAAGAATTGGGACGGCAGACAGCTCGTATGTTGATTCGTGTTTTAAAAGGTGAGAAGCCAGAAAATATAGCAGTTGAGTTACCTGAAAAATTGGAATTGCATACTAATAAAGAAATGGCAGATGCACTAGGAATTGATATTAGTAAGTTAGAAAGCAAGGAATAGGGAGGTTTAAGATGAGTTTTGTATTATCTAGTTTATCAGAAGGTTTGTTGTGGTCGATTATGGCCATTGGAGTCTACTTGACTTTCCGTATTTTGGATATTGCGGATATGACTGCTGAAGGAGCCTTTCCTCTGGGGGCAGCTGTCGTTGTATCGCAGATACAGGCAGGGGCAAATCCTTGGATTGCGACCTTACTTGCTTTGCTGGCAGGTATGATTGCTGGTCTTGTATCAGGAATGCTCCACACCAAGATGAAAATCCCAGCTCTCTTGACAGGGATTGTGACCTTGACAGGGCTTTATTCAATCAATATTAAAATCATGGGAAGTGTGCCCAATCTTTCCTTGGGAGATTCTTCAACTGTCTTTCAACAATTGGCGAGCTTGGGGCTGACAACTGAAGAAGCTGTTTTCACGCTCAGCTTGGTTTGTCTCTTACTTGTTTGTTTGGTCTTGACTCTTTTGATGAAAACGGAGATTGGATTAGTCTTGCGTTCGACTGGAGACAATATTCCGATGAGTGAGGCCAATGGGGTCAATGTAGACACCATGAAGATTGTTGGTTATATGATTTCAAATGGTCTGATTGCTCTGTGTGGTTCCTTATTTGCTCAGAATGATGGATTTCCAGATGTGACTTCTGGGACAGGGACCATCGTTGTTGGTTTGAGTGCAGTCATTATTGCAGAAGTATTGATACACGACTTGACCATTGGAGGTCGCTTGTTATCTATCGGAATCGGTGCTATTGTTTACCGTTTGATTATTTTAAATATCTATGAAATTCCAAATCTAGATCAAAACCTGGTCCGTCTCTTTAATGCAATCTTGTTAGCCTTGGTTCTATTTGCACCAGAGTTGCAAAAGAGATTAAAGATTCGTGGTTTGAAACTGAGAAATGAATAGGAGGAGAAAGTTATGGCAAGTTTGTTAACACTTGAAAATATTCACAAAACATTTGAAGCAGGGACGGTCAATGAAAACCATGTCCTCAAAGGATTAGATTTAGAGGTTGAAGAGGGAGATTTTATCTCTGTGATTGGTGGAAATGGAGCAGGGAAATCCACTTTGATGAATATCTTGGCTGGCAATTTATCTGTGGACGAAGGGGACCTTTTGTTGGAAGGGAAATCCATTAAAAATCTGAGTGTACGAAAGAGAGCCAAGGATATTGCCCGTGTTTTTCAAGATCCTAAGATGGGGACAGCTTCTCGTTTGACGATTGAGGAGAATATGGCCATTGCCTTGAGACGTGGACAGAAGAGAGGGCTTGGCTGGGGCGTGAAGGAGAAGGACAGAATCCAGTTCCAAGAGGCCTTGAAAGAGTTGAATATCGGTCTTGAAAATCGTTTGAAAGTGGATGCTCAATACCTTTCAGGAGGACAAAGACAGGCCTTGACCCTAGTCATGGCAGCCTTGGTGAAACCTAAGCTCTTGCTGTTGGATGAACACACTGCAGCCCTTGACCCGAAAACGAGTCAAATGGTGATGGACTTGACGCAAAAGATTGTGGAACACCATCAGTTGACTACTCTGATGATTACCCACGATATGAACCATGCGATTGAGTACGGCAATCGTCTCATTATGCTCTATCAAGGTAAGATAGTGGTGGATGTCAAAGGAGAAGAGAAAAAGCATCTGACAGTTGAAGACCTCATGCATCTCTTCCAGAAAAATAGTGGCCAAAACCTCGTCAGTGATGAATTAGTTTTGGGATAAAGAAAAATACCACACTTTGTAAGACACAAGGTGTGGTTGTATTTTATCTCTTAGACCAAGTCCTCTTCATGAAGAGAAGTAGGATTGGGTATATCTCCAAGCGCCCTGCAATCATTGCAAAGGAGAGGAGAATTTTTGAGATAGGACTAAAGATTGAGAAACTAGAAGTGGTTCCTAGAATAGGTCCTATATTATTGAAACAGCTAAAGACAGCGCTAGTCACAACCAGAAAATCATTGCTATCTAGGCTGACAATAAAGATAAGGGATAGCAAAATCATAGAATAGATGACAAAGTATTTGAGAATCTTATGCTGGGTATCCTTGTCAATCACCGTTTTATTAACATGGAGGGTCAAAACACGGTGGGGCGATAGGATTGACAAAATCTGATTTTTAGCAATTTTTGAAAGGATGAGGCCTCGAATAACCTTGAGTCCACCTGCGGTTGAACCAGCAGAACCACCGATTCCCATGAGGAAGAGAAGGATAAACTGGGAGAAGAGGGGCCAGTTGGTAATGTCTCCGTAACCAAAACCAGTCGTTGTAATGATATTGGAAACCTGGAAGAAGGCCATTTCAAAACTCTTTGAAAATCCTGGATAGAGATAGAGGGTATTAAGGCTAATCAAGCCTGTAGAAAGCAGAACAATGACCAGGTAAGCACGAAGTTCCTCGTCACCAAAGAAGGCTTTGACCCGACGGAGCATGAGGTAGTAGTAGAGATTGAAATTTACCCCAAAAACCAAAACTCCGATACTAACTAGATAGGTAATCAGTGAGCTACCATAGTGGGCGATTCCATCGTTATAGACTGTAAAACCTCCTGTACCTGCTGTTCCCATGGCAATGACAAAACTATCAAATAGGGGCATGCCAGCCAGATAATAGATGATGACAAAGAGGGAGAAGAGAGCTAGATAAAGGAGATAGAGAATCTGGGCAGTATTTTTGAGTTTGGATACAACCTTGCCAAAAACAGGGCCAGGAACCTCAGCTTTCATCACTTCTAGGTGGCTATTCTTGGCATTGTCCATAATAGCAAGTGCAAAAACAAGCACTCCCATCCCTCCAATCAAGTGGGTAAAACTTCGCCAGAAGAGGAGGGAACGACTGAGAACCGAAACGTCGTTCAGAATAGTTGCTCCAGTAGTTGTAAAGCCAGAACTGATTTCAAAAAAGGCATCGATAACGCTGGGAATTTGCTTAGCAAAAACAAAGGGGAGACCGCCAAAGAAGGACCAAAGGATCCAACAGAGGGCAACAATCAAGACTCCCTCCTTGGCATAAATCCGTTGATTTTTGGGCTTTTGTAAAATTCCTGAACCGCCTAGTAATACGAGAATCCCTATTGTTGAAAAGAGGGCCGTAAAGACTTGGCTCGATTCACGGTAATAGATAGCAATAGCTACAGGAACCAAAAGAAGAACAGCTTCAATCAAAAGTAATTTTGAAAGGAGGTAACGAATCATACTTTTATTCATTTCTTACCTCGCGATCAAGTCATAAATCTTGGTGATGTTTGGCAACAAAGTTGTTACTAGGAGCTTGTCTCCAACTTCCAACATATCCTCCCCAGTAGGGAAAATAGTCTTGCCCTTTCGAATGATGGCTGCTATAAGAACCCCTTTTTTCAGTTTTAATTGAGAAAGAGGTTTGGCAGTCATTTTATTAGCTTCCTTGATATGAAATTGCAGGGTTTCGATTTGGCCATTGGCTAGATGGTGCATGGCTTGAAGGTCTGAATACTGGGCATTAACACGACCCCGAATAAAGTGCATGATTGTATCTACAGCGATGCTTTTAGGTGTGATGATACTTGAAAAATCAGGCGCATTGATAATCTCGAGGAGACTGGTACGATTGACCTTGGTGATATTTTTTTGTACACCTACCCTGTCAAGGAACATAGAGGTAATCAGATTTTCCTCATCGACTCCTGTTAGAGTCGCAACGGCATCATAGTTTTGAGCACTTTCTTCCAGCAGGATATCTTTTGCGGTACCATCTCCTTGAACGATATAGAGATTTGGGAATTTTTCGCTAAAGAAGCTGGCGATTTCAGGATTGATTTCAATAACCTTGGTATCGATACGACTGTCTTGGAGGATACCTAGTAGATAATAGGCAATTCTACCAGCACCAACAATAAGAAGACTCTTCACGGCACGAGACTTGAAATAATTATGGAAGAGCATCATGTCAACACGGTTACCAGTGACAAAGATTCTATCTTTATCCTGTACAGTCATGTCGCCACTTGGAATGATAATTTGATGATCCCTCTCTATCGCACAGACAATGACATTGCCGAATTTTTTCCGAAAATCAGAAATGGGCATTTGGCAAAGACCACTGGAGGATTTAACAGTGAATTCCATCAAGCTGACCCGTCCACCAAAGAAACGTTCGACAGAGAGGGCGTTGGGGAAGTCAATGATATTAGCAATAGCGCGGGCAGCCAAGAGCTCAGGATTAACGATAAGAGAAAAACCGAGAATATTCTTTTCCTTGAAATAAGAGTTAGAATATTCAGGGTTCCGCACCCGAACAATGGTCTCTTTAGCTCCCATTTTTTTGGCTAGAACGGCTGCAATCATGTTCACTTCATCGTATTCAGTCAGAGCGATAAAGATATCACAATCCTGGACACTGGCTTGCTCAAGGATGGTAAAATCAGCCCCGTTACCAAGGATACCCATGATATCAAAGCGATTAACAATATGATTGAGAACAGCTTCGTCTTGCTCAATCAGCAAAACATCGTGCTTTTCTGCAACCAAGGAGCGACAGAGGGCAAAACCAACTTTTCCCCCTCCGACAAGGATAATTTTCATAATAAAACCTACTTTTTCATGATGTAACTATCATACCTTTTTTCAAGAAAAAATGCACCTACTAGCTAATAACAAGAGCTTCTAGTAGGAAATTTGCTATAAGGTAAAACTATACCCTATACCTGCTAAATCTGGCCATTAAGTACCTTTGCACCATTCCTCTGGCTATTATCTTTTTGATGACAACTCATCCTAGTCAGTTTGCTTCTAGTTTAAATCAAATCGGTGTGCCTTATAAGATTGCCTATTCTGTCAGTCTGACCTTGCGCTATATTCCAGATTTGCAGGAAGAATTCTTTACTATCAAGATGTCTCAGGAAGCGCGTGGGATGGAATTATCCAAGAAAGCTTCTCTTATGCAACGAATCAAAGGTAATCTGCGCATTATCACTCCCTTGATTTTTAGCTCGCTAGAACGCATTGATACCATTGCGACCGCCATGGAACTTCGCCGCTTTGGGAAAGAGAAAAAACGCACTTGGTATAGTTATCAGGCCTTGAAAAAAGGAGACTATATTACCTTGCTCTTGGCAGCTTTATTTTTAGTAGCTAGTTTACTACTTATCTTGCAAAATCACGGACGATTTTACAACCCTTGGAAATAGCTTGAAAAAATTGAAAAAATCAAGTCGTTTCTATTGACAATGATTCTGAAAGTGTTATACTAAGAAAGTAGTTTCGCTGATTTACTTCAAACCTGTTGTGAGGTAAGTTAACGATGCCTTAACCACGCTGTTTGCTGAGCTTGACTCCGGGCAGTGTGGCTATTTTTTTGCAATGGTAAAAGGAAGCAAGTCATGACAAATCACATTGTATTATTTGAGCCACAAATTCCACAAAATACAGGTAATATCGCGCGTACCTGCGCTGCGACCAATTCTCCCCTCCACATCATCAAGCCAATGGGCTTTCCTATTGATGACCGCAAGATGAAGCGAGCTGGGCTGGATTATTGGGATAAGCTAGAGATTTATTTTTACGACAGTTTGGAAGATTTTACGTCTCAGATGAAGGGAAAACTCTATCTGATTTCGAAATTTGCGGAAAAAGTGTATTCTGATGTGGATTTATCGACTGATGAGGACCATTATTTTCTCTTTGGACGTGAAGACAAGGGCTTGCCTGAGGACTTTATGCGAGAACATCCTGAGAAAGCTCTCCGTATTCCCATGAATGATGAACATGTCCGTAGTCTCAATGTGTCTAATACCGTCTGCATGATTGTCTATGAGGCTCTTCGCCAGCAGAACTTTGCAGGTCTTGAGCTCGTCCACACCTATGAAGTGGATAAATTGAAATAAAAAATGAAAATGAAAATGAACAAAATGCTTGCGCTTGCAAGCGTTTTTTGTTATGATAAAAGAGTCTTCAGGGCAGGGTGAAATTCCCGACCGGCGGTAAATTTGACTATCTATTTTAGTTTTCTCGTCGTTGTCTTGTCTCGATATACTTTAAGTATTATCTTCGACTGCGACGCCTAGATAAATCTAAAATATCTTAGCCAAATAAGTCCGCGAGCGCAAGCTGATGTGGTGAGATTCCACAACCGACAGTATAGTCTGGATGGGAGAAGACGAAAGAATAGCTTTGTCTGTTCTGATAGATTTATAGCTAGATTGTAACCGCTTGCTTTTGTTTTCTTTAATAGAGTAAGAGGAAAGATTTGGGATATAAAAGGTGAGAATAGATAGAGGGATCCTTTCTAACTTCTTCTGATTTTATAGAAAATTGGAGGAACCTGTTATGACAAACACACGTCGACTTTCGACCATTGCGATTTTATCAGCCATCTCATTTGTGCTGATGTACTTTGACTTTCCGCTTTTACCAGCGGCGTCCTTCCTCAAGATTGAATTTAGTATCTTGCCAGTCCTTGTGGGCTTGGTAGTCATGGATTTGCCTGCTGCTCTAGGAGTTCTCTTGCTTCGCTCACTCTTAAAATTGCTTCTTAATAGCCAGGGAGTGAATACCTACATTGGTTTGCCAATGAATATCGTAGCTTTGGGAGTTTTTGTCATCGTATTTGCTTTGATTTGGAAAAAGGAACGGACAACTCTTCGTTTCCTACTAGGCTCTCTAGCTGGAACTATTGGCTTGACCGTGGCTATGTTGGTTCTCAACTATGTTTACGCTGTTCCTTTGTACGCTAAGTTTGCTAACTTTGATATTGGAAAAATTTTGGGACTTTCCAACTACCTAATGACCATGGTATTACCTTTTAACTTGATTGAGGGTGTTATCTTTGCCGTTTCATTCTGGTTGTTGTATGTTCTCTTGAAACCAACCTTAAAACATTATGAGAGATAAACAAACATTTTTAATGAAGGGCAGTTTTGCCCTTTTACTTTTCGTTATTCTTGGCTATATGGTCAAATTTTACCCTGAAACGCTGGTCGGTTTTGACCAACCGATTCAGGCTGCCGTTCGAGGAGACTTACCAGATTACTTGACGATTCTTTTTCGAGCCATCACACGCTTGATTGATATTCCAGTGATTATTACTTGGGTTGTCATTACAGCTTTTATCTTGTATCGTAAGCGGTGGAAGATTGAAAGCCTACTTATGCTGGGGAATTTGGCTTTAGCAGGTCTTTTAATCGTGATCTTTAAAAATATCTACCAGCGCCCACGGCCAACTATCTTACATCTGGTAGAGGAGAAGGGATTTTCTTTTCCAAGTGGGCATTCTTTGGCAGTGACGCTGATGGTAGGTACTTTGATTATCATTCTCAGTCAACGGATTAAAAATCCAGTCTGGAGAAAAATCGTGCAAATCGTTCTTGGCCTCTACCTAGTCAGTGTGCTGGTATCAAGAGTCTATCTGGGAGTTCATTACCCATCAGATGTTCTTGCCAGTCTCTGTGTGGGCTTGGGAGTCTTGTTTATCGAATTTCCCTTCTATGACAAGCTCCGCTTCCAATGGCGATTTAAAGGCAAGCAGAAGTGAGATAGGTCTTGCAAGAATGGTAAAAATCTGATAAACTAAGTAGTAATTGAATAGAAATCTGCAAGACTAGTAACTCAAGGGAAGTATATCAGGGAGGAGAGCCGTGACTGTAAGCTCTCTATATGAAAGCTGGGTGAATTCACTTGTGCATGGATTTAGAAATGAAGGTCTGACTTGTCAGATGAAAACGGATGGTACCGCGTGTCAACGCTCCGAGTGGAGTTTTTGGCATGTGGTTTTCTTTTTATCTACGAGAGACTGATGGAGGAATTATGTCAACTATTAAAGAACAATTAAAAGCGCTTCGTGAAGAAACGCTGGCTAGCTTGAAGCAGATTACTGCTGAAAATGAAAAAGAGATGCAAGATTTGCGCGTCTCTGTCCTTGGTAAAAAGGGGTCTCTTACTGAAATCCTCAAAGGGATGAAAGATGTCTCTGCTGAAATACGCCCGATTATCGGAAAACACGTTAATGAAGCTCGTGATGTCTTAACAGCAGCCTTTGAAGAAACAGCTAAGCTTTTGGAAGAAAAGAAAGTTGCAGCTCAATTGGCTAGCGAGAGCATTGATGTGACACTTCCAGGGCGTCCTGTTGCGACTGGTCACCGTCACGTTTTGACACAAACCAGTGAAGAAATCGAAGATATTTTCATTGGGATGGGTTACCAAGTCGTGGATGGTTTTGAAGTGGAGCAAGACTACTATAACTTTGAACGTATGAACCTTCCCAAAGACCACCCAGCCCGTGATATGCAGGACACATTCTATATCACAGAAGAAATCTTACTCCGTACTCACACGTCTCCAGTGCAGGCGCGTGCCATGGATGCCCATGATTTCTCTAAAGGTCCTTTGAAGATGATCTCGCCAGGGCGTGTCTTCCGTCGTGATACGGACGATGCGACTCACAGTCACCAATTCCACCAAATCGAAGGTTTGGTTGTTGGGAAAAATATCTCTATGGCAGACCTTCAAGGAACACTTCAATTGATTGTGCAAAAAATGTTCGGTGAAGAGCGTCAGATCCGTCTGCGTCCATCTTACTTCCCATTCACAGAGCCATCTGTTGAGGTGGATGTTTCTTGCTTCAAGTGTGGTGGAGAAGGCTGTAACGTATGTAAGAAAACAGGTTGGATCGAAATTATGGGTGCCGGTATGGTTCACCCACGTGTCCTTGAAATGAGTGGTATCGATGCGACTGTTTACTCTGGATTTGCTTTTGGTCTTGGTCAAGAGCGTGTAGCTATGCTTCGTTACGGAATCAACGATATCCGTGGATTCTACCAAGGAGATGTCCGTTTCTCAGAACAGTTTAAATAATGATTAGAAAAGTAGAAATGGCAGATGTTGAGGTGTTGGCTAAAATTGCCAAACAAACCTTTCGTGAAACGTTTGCTCATGATAATACGGAAGAGCAGTTACAGGAATACTTTGAAGAGGCTTATAGTCTGAGAGTTTTGTCAGCTGAGTTGGAAAATCCAGAATCCGAAACCTATTTCATTATGCATGAAGAGGTGATAGCTGGTTTTCTCAAAGTCAACTGGGGAAGTGCTCAAACTGAGAGAGAATTAGAGGATGCGTTTGAAATTCAACGTCTCTATGTGCTACAAAAATTCCAAGGATTTGGGCTCGGTAAGCAACTGTTTGAATTCGCTCTTGAACTTGCTACAAAAAATAGTTTTTCCTGGGCTTGGTTAGGTGTTTGGGAGCATAATACAAAAGCTCAAGCGTTTTATAATCGATATGGTTTTGAAAAATTTAGCCAACATCATTTTATGGTTGGTCAAAAAGTAGATACGGATTGGTTACTGAGAAAGAAATTAAGGTAAGAAGATGATTCTTCTATTGAAATGATAGGAAAGGAAAAGAACTAGAGTGGCAACTGTCATTCTGGAGAACTAAATTATGCTTGTATCTTATAAATGGTTAAAAGAATTGGTGGACATTGATGTTCCATCACAAGAGTTGGCTGAAAAAATGTCAACTACAGGGATCGAGGTAGAAGGTGTTGAATCACCTGCTGCTGGTCTCTCAAAAATTGTCGTCGGTGAGGTCTTGTCTTGCGAAGATGTGCCAGAAACTCACCTCCATGTTTGTCAGGTTAACGTTGGCGAAGAAGAAGCCCGTCAAATCGTCTGTGGTGCCCCAAATGTGCGTGCTGGTATCAAGGTTATGGTGGCTCTTCCAGGAGCTCGCATCGCTGACAATTACAAGATCAAAAAAGGGAAAATCCGCGGTCTTGAGTCACTTGGGATGATCTGTTCACTTGGTGAACTGGGAATTTCTGACTCAGTTGTACCTAAGGAATTCGCAGATGGCATCCAAATCTTGCCAGAAAATGCCGTTCCTGGGGATGAAGTCTTCTCATATCTAGACTTGGATGATGAAATCATCGAACTTTCAATTACACCTAACCGTGCGGACGCTCTTTCTATGCGTGGGGTGGCTCACGAAGTGGCAGCCATCTATGACAAGGCAGTCAACTTTAAAGAATTTACTCTTTCAGAAACTGACCAAGCTGCAGCAGATGCTCTTTCTGTGGGCATTGAGACAGACAAGGCGCCTTACTATGCCGCTCGTATCTTGGACAATGTGACTATCGCACCAAGTCCACAATGGTTGCAAAACCTTCTTATGAATGAAGGAATCCGTCCAATCAATAACGTAGTGGACGTGACCAACTACATCCTTCTCTACTTTGGTCAACCAATGCATGCCTTTGACTTGGATACCTTTGAAGGGACTGACATCCGTGTACGTGAAGCGCGTGCTGGTGAAAAATTAGTGACTTTAGATGGTGAAGAACGTGACTTGGACGTGAATGACCTAGTCATCACTGTCGCAGACAAGCCAGTAGCTCTTGCAGGTGTTATGGGTGGTCAAGCAACAGAAATCTCTGAAAAGTCTAGTCGTGTCGTCCTTGAAGCTGCAGTCTTCAACGGAAAATCAATCCGCAAGACTAGCGGACGTCTCAACCTTCGTTCTGAGTCATCTTCTCGCTTTGAAAAAGGGATTAATGTGGCAACTGTTAACGAAGCCCTTGATGCGGCGGCTAGCATGATTGCAGAACTTGCAGGTGCGACGGTGCGTAAGGGTATCGTTTCAGCGGGTGAGCTTGATACCTCTGATGTGGAAGTTTCTTCAACTCTTGCTGATGTTAACCGTGTCCTCGGAACTGATCTTTCTTATGCTGATGTAGAAGACGTCTTCCGTCGTCTTGGATTTGGTCTTTCTGGCAATGCAGATAGCTTTACAGTCAGTGTCCCACGCCGTCGCTGGGATATCACCATCGAGGCAGACCTCTTTGAAGAAATCGCTCGTATCTATGGATATGACCGCTTGCCAACCAGCCTTCCAAAAGACGATGGGACAGCTGGTGAATTGACTGCGACACAAAAACTTCGCCGTCAAGTTCGTACCATTGCTGAAGGAGCAGGTTTGACAGAAATCATCACCTACGCTCTGACAACTCCTGAAAAAGCAGTTGAGTTTACGGCTCAACCAAGCAACCTTACGGAACTCATGTGGCCAATGACTGTGGACCGTTCTGTCCTCCGTCAAAATATGATTTCTGGTATCCTTGATACAGTTGCTTACAATGTGGCTCGTAAGAACAAAAACTTGGCACTTTACGAGATCGGAAAAGTCTTTGAACAAACAGGCAATCCAAAAGAAGAACTTCCAAATGAGATTAATAGCTTTGCCTTTGCCTTGACAGGCTTGGTTGCTGAAAAAGATTTCCAAACAGCAGCAGTTCCAGTTGATTTCTTCTATGCTAAAGGAATCCTTGAAGCATTATTTACTCGCTTGGGACTAGAAGTGACCTATACGGCAACATCTGAAATCGCTAGCCTTCACCCAGGTCGTACCGCTATGATTTCACTCGGTGACCAAGTTCTTGGTTTCCTTGGTCAAGTACACCCAGTCACTGCTAAGGCCTACGATATTCCAGAAACGTATGTGGCTGAGCTCAACCTTTCAGCCATCGAAACTGCCCTTAAACCAGCTACTCCATTTGTGGAAATCACAAAATTCCCAGCAGTTAGCCGTGACGTTGCCCTCCTTCTCAAGGCAGAAGTGACTCACCAAGAAGTTGTGGACGCGATCCAAGCTGCCGGCGTGAAACGTTTGACAGATATCAAACTCTTTGACGTCTTCTCAGGTGAGAAATTGGGACTTGGTATGAAGTCAATGGCTTATAGCTTGACTTTCCAAAATCCAGAAGACAGCTTAACGGACGAAGAAGTCGCACGCTACATGGAAAAAATCCAAGCGTCTCTCGAAGAAAAAGTCAATGCAGAAGTGCGTTAAAGTATCAATCCATCCTTCGGGGTGGATTTTTGCTTTTTAAATAACAATTCAGGATCAAAAATAGACAGTTGAGGAACAGAGAAGATAAATTGGAGTTTACCACGGTATAATGGATTTATCACTAAAAACGCTCCATGCCATATTTTACATAGCATTAGCCTTATAAAAATGGACAGAAATTATTGTAAAGGCTATCAAAAAGGAGTATAATGAGTGCAAGACATTTCGGAGGTGAAAGATGCTAGAAGTAAGAAGTCTAGAGAAAAGTTTTGGACCTAAGCAAGTTTTGTTTGGTATTGACTTTCAAGCGCGACCAGGTCGTATTTTGGGATTAGTCGGGAAAAACGGTGCTGGGAAGACAACGATTTTCCACAGTATTTTGAAGTTTTTAGAATACCAAGGAGAAATTAGTCTGGATAATCAGGATATTCGACAAGAGACCTACGCTCGGATTGGCTATCTGCCTGAAGAACGCAGCCTCATGCCTAAATTGACAGTCCTTGAACAAGTTCGTTACTTGGCGACTCTAAAAGGTATGGATGCCAAGGAGATCAAGGAAAAACTCCCTCAATGGATGAAGAGGTTGGAAGTGAAAGGGAAGCTGACTGATAAAATCAAGAGTCTGTCAAAAGGAAATCAGCAGAAGATTCAGCTCATTATTACTCTGATTCATGAGCCAGACTTGATTATCTTGGATGAGCCTTTCAGTGGATTGGACCCGGTCAATACAGAATTGCTCAAGCAAGTCATTTTTCAGGAAAAAGAACGTGGGGCAACCATTATCTTTTCTGACCATGTCATGACCAACGTCGAGGAGCTTTGTGACGATATTCTCATGATTCGAGATGGCCGTGTGGTCTTGCATGGACCAGTTCAGGATGTCCGCAATCAATACGGGAAAACGCGTCTCTTTGTTTCAAGTGAACGAAGCAAGGAAGAATTGGAAAATCTTCCTCATGTCAAGCAGGTAAGTTTGACCAAACAAGGCAGTTGGAAATTGATCTTAGAGGATGAGAGCGCTGGAAGGGAACTCTTCCCAATCTTGACTCAGGGGCAATACATCGCAACCTTTGACCAGCAAGCGCCAACAATTGATGAAATCTTTAAACTAGAATCAGGGGTGGAAGTATGAGAAATATGTGGGTTGTAATGAAGGAAACCTATCTTCGACATGTCAAATCGTGGAGTTTCTTCTTTATGGTGATTTCGCCGTTCCTCTTTTTAGCCTTATCTGTAGGAATTGGCTATCTCCAAGGATCTTCTATGGCTCAGAGTGGCAAGATAGCAGTAGTCAGCACTGTTCCAGCTGTGACAGACAGTCTTAAATCTACCAATGGTCTCAATTTTGATTATCAGGATGAAGCCAGTGCCCAAGCTGCTATCAAGGATGAAAAATTAAAAGGCTATCTGACCATTGACCAAGAGGATAGTGTCTTGAAGGCAGTTTATCACGGTGAAACTTCCCTTGAGATTGCTATTAAGCTAGGAGTAACGAGCAAGTTAAATGAGCTTCAAGATCAACTCAATCGTTCGGCAGCCAATTTGTCACAAGAACAGGAAAAACGCTTGGAACAAACAGTTAACTTTACGGAGAAAATTGATGAATCCAAGGAAAATAAAAAAATGATTCAAACCTTTGCGGCCGCAGGGCTTGGTTTATTTCTTTATATGATTTTGATTACCTATGCTAGTGTCACTGCTCAGGAAGTGGCTAGCGAGAAAGGAACCAAAATTATGGAGGTGGTCTTCTCTAGTATCCGAGCTAGTCATTATTTCTACGCTCGCATGCTAGCTCTGCTTCTTGTGATTTTGACCCATATTGGCATTTACGTCGTGGGTGGACTTGCTGCCATTCTTCTCTTTAAAGACCTACCAATCTTGGCACAATCTGGTATTTTAAACCATATAGGAGAGGCTTTCTCGCTCAACACCTTATTGTTTGTCTTGGTTAGCCTCTTTATGTACGTTGTTTTAGCAGCCTTCCTAGGTTCTATGGTTTCTCGTCCTGAGGACTCAGGAAAAGCCTTGTCGCCTTTGATGATTTTGATTATAGGTGGTTTTTTTGGAGTGACAGCTCTAGGTGCAGCTGGTGACAATCTCATCTTAAAGATTGGTTCATATATTCCCTTTATTTCGACTTTCTTCATGCCATTTAGAACCATTAATGGCTATGCAAATGGGTTAGAAGCTTGGATTTCGCTTGCTATTACGATTGCTTTTGCAGTAACGGCAACAGTCTTTATCGGACGTATGTATGCTAGCCTCGTTCTGCAAACAGATGATTTAGGTCCTTGGAAAACCTTTAAACGTGCCTTATCTTATAAATAGAAGAGCCTCGCGAAAGCGAGGTTTTTTAGAGATAAAAAGAGTGGAATTCAGAAAAATATTTTTCATATCTATTGACTTTTAGGGGTGAAATTTGGTATTATAGTAGGCGGTATTGTTTACCCCATTTGAAAGGCCCCGGAACCTTCCAAATACTTTTCGATGGGAAGGAACACCCATCACCGTAAACAAAAATCGAACTATATATAGGAGAAATCATGAACAAAACAACATTTATGGCTAAACCAGGCCAAGTTGAACGTAAATGGTACGTAGTTGACGCAACTGATGTACCACTTGGACGTCTTTCTGCAGTAGTTGCTAGCGTACTTCGCGGAAAAAACAAACCAACATTTACACCACACACTGATACAGGTGACTTTGTGATTGTTATCAATGCTGAAAAAGTTAAATTGACTGGTAAAAAAGCAACTGATAAAATCTACTACACTCACTCAAACCACCCAGGTGGATTGAAACAAATCTCTGCAGGTGAACTTCGTTCTAAAAATGCAGTACGTTTGATCGAGAAATCAGTTAAAGGTATGCTTCCACACAATACTCTTGGACGCGCTCAAGGTATGAAGTTGAAAGTATTTGTTGGAGCTGAGCACACTCACGCTGCACAACAACCAGAAGTTCTTGATATTTCAGGACTTATCTAAGGAAAGGAACAATAAAGTATGTCACAAGCACAATATGCAGGTACTGGACGTCGTAAAAACGCTGTTGCACGCGTTCGCCTTGTTCCAGGAACTGGTAAAATCACTGTTAACAAAAAAGATGTTGAAGAGTACATCCCACACGCTGACCTTCGTCTTGTAATCAACCAACCATTCGCAGTTACTTCAACTGCAGGTTCATACGACGTTTTCGTTAACGTTGTAGGTGGTGGATACGCTGGTCAATCAGGAGCTATCCGTCATGGTATCGCTCGTGCCCTTCTTCAAGTAGACCCAGACTTCCGCGATTCATTGAAACGCGCAGGACTTCTTACACGTGACTCACGTAAAGTTGAGCGTAAGAAACCAGGCTTGAAAAAAGCTCGTAAAGCATCACAATTTAGTAAACGTTAAAACTTATTTAAACTTATTGAAAGCATTTCGTATCAAAAATACGGGATGCTTTCTCTGTTCACCCCAAATTTTTGTAACTAGGTGATACTTGAAATTAATACAAATTTGGTTGTTTTTGATAAATCTAAGCAACACTAAATGATGAAGTGAAAGGGGATGAATCTTTGATAGTATTCATTTATTGTGAAATATGATATATTTATTAATTAGATGGATGAATACTTCTAGAGTTAAATATAGCATAATAGGGACAGACTTTTTGGTTTATTTTTGTTTGTAGTCGGATTATGAAAGAATATCCAATATTATGCGATAAGATAGAATGTTACAAAAAAGAAAGGGGATGCAATCCGATGAAGAAAGACAGATTAATTGTATTGA
>NZ_JAJNSC010000014.1:0-95562 GCF_027497975.1 Streptococcus sp. SM5
TTGCTTTATCAGTAATTTCAACTAATTTTTTCTTAGCATCGTTGTTAGTACCAAGTTCAGCCACTTTTTTCGCGATAGCTTCAGTCAGGCTAGCCATAGCCTTATCGTAATTGATTTCAGGCTGTTCCGGTTGTTTTGGTTCAACCGGTTGTTCTGGTTGGCTAGGTTGCAATTGCTTGATTTGTTCAAGAGCGTTATTGAGGGCTTTGTTGACGTCTTCTTGAGTCTTGGCTTCTTGGATAGCTGCGATTGCTTTATCAGTAATTTCAACTAATTTTTTCTTAGCATCGTTGTTAGTACCAAGTTCAGCCACTTTTTTCTCGATAGCTTCAGTCAGGCTAGCCATAGCCTTATCGTAATTGATTTCAGGCTGTTCAGGTTGTTTTGGTTCAACTGGTTGTTCTGGACTTGTTTCGTCTCCGGGTTTTTGGTAATTTTCGTCTTTGCTAAGAATATCTTGCAAAGCAGTGACTGTTGACATCACATCTTGTACATTTACAGTATCAGAACTTAATTGTGCAGTGAGTTTATCAAGATTAGACTTAAATGCTTGGCGTGCAGTTGCTGTATTTTTCAAACCACTTGGATCAAAGTTAGATAAGTCGTCTTTCCATTTAGAGAGAGATTGAAGGATTTGTGTTTTGCTGTAGAGTTCACTTCCTTCACCACGAGTGATGAATTGATCCACCTGGATACCGATGTTTCGAGACAAATCGTTTCGATCAGGATCTAGTTGAAGGGTGACTGCGTGCAAGTTTTCATCAAGACCTTTTAGGCTAACCAGAGTTTGATTGCCTTGACGTTGAGCAGCGTGACCGCTAAAGTATTTCTTGCCCTCAATAGTCGACGCATTTCCCATGCCGTCTTGGTAAGGAACTTCTTTGCCATCTAGGAAGACTTTGTAGATACCATGATTTGGATCAACATAGCCCTTGATATCAAGTCCAGTACCGTAGAAGTAGGCTGTGACAGTTGTCTTTTTCTTTTGTTCATCAGTTAAGCGACCAAAGGAAGCCCAAGACTCCGTTTTTTGGTACTTGTCTGCTGAATTGGTTTCATGGTGCCAGCCAGGACTGTAATCCAACTGACTAGCTTGGTCATCATAACTTGTTTGATCCTTGATCAGCAATTCAGCTTTCATCACTTGGATGGTTGCATCGGTAGCAAAACCGAGTAAAGCACCATCAGAAACAGAAGTGAGCTTGGCTTTGAAGTCAAAGATAGAGTCGGCTTGTTCTGTAAAGTCAATCGTTGGGATGGTAACAGTCTTTTCTGTTTCTCCATCTTCAAAAGTCACATCTTGAGTTGTATCTTGGTAAACTTTACCGTGAACCCCAGTTCCAGGTTCTGTGATGAAGCGAACAGTAGCAGTACCCTTGCTTCCACCAACACGTTTAATTTTAACAGTGACTGGTTTTCCTTTTTCGACTTCGTAAGAAGTTGCTTCAAGCTCAAACATACCCTTGCTGTTATTGTTTAGAGTGTAGATTCCTTCTGTAGCAATTGGTTCACCTGTTTTATTAACAAGGGTAATGGTATGTTGGCCAGGTGCTAAATCGTCTGTTTCATATACTTTTTGGCTGCGTTTACGGCTAGTGTTCTTAGTTTGCACATCCGCAACTTTTTGGCCATCAACGTAGACGGACATTTCTCCATGACCTGGGTCAACTGTAGAGACGACATAGGCCTTGGTTCCTGTGAAAGTATAGCTTACTTTGGCATCTTTTTGATTGGTCCACATAGAAGTGCCACGAACACCTTCAGATTCATTGTACCAAGTTGTACCGGCTGTATCCGCTGTTGTATTTGAGTGGTATTCAAGTCCAAGAGGGTAGCCGTCTGTCTTTTCGATACTACTTGGTGTCTTGTAGACTGAGAAGTTGGTTAAGATTGGAGTTGCTTGAGCTCCGGTGATGGTTACACGGATTTTTTGTGCCTCTACAGGCTTGCCTTGAATCAAGCGACGGTAACCAACAGTTGAACCTTCTCCGTAAGTCACCCAGCGACCGTTGATTTCGACTTCAATCTTGAAACCAGAGATACGCTGACCTTTGGCGATGTCTTCCTTGAGTTCGACAACGTCAAAGCGTCTCTTTTGTCCCAAATCGACTGTGAAGCTACCTGTTGTGGCATCATTTGAAAGAGCCCAGCTAGTATCATCTTTACCGTCTGTAAGGTGGCTTTCTTTGTAGAGATGGTTCTGACGAGTCGAGCTTGCTGTTACAGTTGCTCCTTTGGCAAAGTCAGTCGCATACATTTGATCTAGAGTCGCTTTGAATTCTTTCAAGCGAGCCACGTCAGCATCTGCGAATTTACCTTCTTTGTTTGGTGGAATGTTGAGAAGAAGTGGCGTTCCACGACCAACAGACTTGAAGTAGATATCCATCAATTCTTTGAGGGATTTTGGTTGCTGGTTATCGTGGTAGAACCAGCCAGAGCGGATGGAAACATCTGCTTCTCCTACAGAGTACATATCTCCGTCAGGGTCACCGTGGTTAAGGTATTCGTTCTTAACATTTTCGGTGATGTTTGCTTTCTTGACCTTATGCCATACAGGGTCACCGGCGATACCACGCTCATTTCCAATCCAACGGATACTTGTTGGTTCGGCAGAGAAGATAGCGATATCTCCTTCAGCTTCCTTGATGTATTTGAACCACTCATCAAAAGTGTAGGTTACTTTTTGGGCACCGCTACCGCGTGCTCCATCCATCCAGACTTCAATAAATTTACCCTTATTACCGTATTTTGGATTACCAAGGATTTCTTTTAGCTGATTGAGGTAGTATTCGTTGTATTCTTTTTGAGTAGCTACCTTATATTTAGGGCTATTAACATCCCATGGTGATAGGTAAACACCCATGTTCATATCGTATTTAGTAGCCGATTTAGAGATTTCTTCTAAAAGGTCACCCTTTCCATCTTTCCATGGGCTTGCAGCTACGGTGTGATTTGTATATTTAGATGGGTAAATAACGAAACCATCGTGGTGTTTGACAACCATAATAGTTCGTTTAAAGCCAGTTTCCTTTAGAGTACGGATCCATTGATCTGTATCTAAGTTAGTTGGATTGAAGTTTTTAGGGTCTTCATTTCCATGTCCCCACTCAGAATTAGTATAAGTATTCATACCATAGTGGATGAAGGCAGCTAATTCTTCCTTGTGATAATCAAGTTGAGCCTTGCTTGGAAGGGGGCCGTGATTTCCGATTTCTGTTTCTTTATCTTCTGGATGAGCAGCAGGTAAAACATTTGAAGTCGGATTAGAGCTATCAGAGATTTTTTCGTATTCAAAGACAACATCATTCACACCCTTGTGCTGGATGCTGGCTTCTAAGCGTGGAGTGATTGCGCGGTAGCCTGCGATTTCTTTTGCTTCAAAAGTGTTTACAAAGGAAACATCGTATTCTTTTCCGTCATTATTATCAGTAACAACATCTGCTAATTCTTGCTCTGAGCCTTTCAAACGATAATGAATGGCAAATGAACCTTTATTCACTTTATAAACCACCTTGATGACCCGTGTTCCTGGAGCTGTTTTGCTGACGACGTTGTAGGTCCACTCATCTTTGAGTTGTTTGTTGATTTCGACGCCATCAATAGAGACAATCTGGTATTTCTCTTGATTTTTTGTATAGAAGTCAGTCTTAGCGATTTCTTTTTTGAAGTTATAATCAAAAGCTGTTCCAACTTCAGTTTTTTCAACAAAAGTATCATCAGTTTTGATTGGATTACCAGTTTCATCTACGTGTTGAACAACTACACGTCCGTAATCGATTCCTTTAATGAGTGTCGCAACACCATTTTCATCGAAAGAATATTGATTTTCGCCAATAACAGCAGTTTTATTTCTGAACATTTCTCCTTCAGGAGTAAAGTAATATCGTTTCCCATTATCACCTTGGTACCAACCTTTGACGCCATATTTTGCGATAATATCTTTTACCCATTTTACTTGCTCGGGTGAGAGGACGATTCCGCCACCGAAGCGGTCTTTGTCAGGGATGCCGTTTTCAATTGTGCCGTGTTGGTGAACACCGACTACTTTACCATCACCGTTGATAATACCAGCACCTGAAAGGCCTGAAACAGAAGTCATATGATAGGTGATGCCTTTTGAGCCTTTATCATCATAATTATCAACAGATTTCACGACACCATCAGCCTTGTAAAGTTGACCAGCTACAATTGGTTTTTTGAGCTCAGGTGAGCTTGAATCAGTTGGATATCCAATCGTGCTAACAGGGTCCCCAGGTTGATAGGTTTTATTTTCTGCCAAGGGAACAAAGGTAGCAGCTTTATTTGGACTAGCGATTTGAAGAGGAACAGGTGCTACAACAGCAGCCAAGTCATTTTGATATCCTTTTCCAAATTCTTTCTTGTTCCAAAAATGAATATCTTCTTCTTTGAATAGAGTAGTATTACCCGTTACAGGTTGAGAATTGCGAACAGCAGAATTAGAACCGAGGTTATAGTAAAACTTAGCAGAATCTCCGCCTCGAATATGTCCTTCTTTTGTATCACGGTTTGATTCTAAAAAGTTGTGGGCAACAGTCAAGATGACATTTGGTGCCACAAAAATACCAGAACCAGACACGATATAGCGTTGGGAACCACCATTGTAAATAGTGTAAATCATACTAGCAGCAGTAGCAGGTTGTCCTTCATAAGGGACGTGCTTCAAATCTAGACCACCGTTGATAATTGCACGATTACCATTTTCAGCTTCTTTTGGAAGTTCTTCCTTGTTTTTTAGAATGCTTTCTGTCTCAACTTTAGGGCTATCCTTCTTGTCTACGATTGCTGAAGTATCTATGTTTTTCACGGGTGCATCAGGATAAGCTTGATCGTGGATTTCTTCAGGAAGCAAGTCAGTAGTTTTAGTTTCTGCTACAGTCTTCTCTTCTACTGGTTTAACAGTTTTTTCTGCTTTCTCTGCTTTCTCTGACTCTTGAGGTGTAGAAATTACAGGACTTTCATTTTTGACTTCTGGTTTGGTTTTTTCAACTTCGGCCAATTTTTCTACATTTGGTTGAGAGCTTGTAGTTTCAATTTTTGCTTCGTCAGCTAGTGCTGTACCAGATGCAAAAAAAGCGAGTCCGACCATAACCGAAGCAACTCCAACGGTTAATTTTCTGATGCTAAAAGTTTGCTCTTTTTCAAAAAGGTATCGATTCATAATGTACTCCTAGTTTGAATCAAGACAGTCAGCTACTGTCTGAGCCCAAGTATGACTTGGAAACGATTTTCTTTAGCGATAGTTAGATTTTGTGCAATAGTTTGAGACTAATTACCCCCTCTGTTTAAGCGCTTTCATTTTAGAACAAAAAAATTAAAATTGTTATCTTAATCTTTAAAATAACTTAAAAACCTTAACATAACAAATATACTAAATTGTTCCAAGAAATGCAATAGAGAAAGTAAACCTAATTTAAAGAAATTCTTTCACTTTTTAAAGAAAAAAATACATCCTTTTAAGAATTAAACTGAATGAAAGAATGTATTCAAAAAAAAGTCAGAGTAATTTTTGTATCGCCTCTTCAATTTGTTTTGGGTCTGTTTTTGAAGAGAAGCGTTCAAAGACCTGCCCATCTCGACCGATGAGAAACTTAGCGAAATTCCATTCGACTCGTTTTCCCAGTGGGCCAGATTTTTGTTCTTTCAACCAAACATAGAGAGGGTCTGCTTCCTTACCGTTGACCTTGATCTTGGCAAAACGTGGGAAGGTGGTTTGATAATGTAGGCTACAGAAGGCGTTGATTTCCTCTGCGCCGCCTGGTGCTTGTCCCATAAACTGATTGCAAGGAAAGTCTAAAATCTCAAAACCTTGTTCTTGATAGCGATCATAGAGTTCTTGAAGTCCTTGGTACTGGGGCGTTAAACCACATCCAGTAGCAGTGTTGACAACCAAGAGAACCTTACCACGATAGGTCTCTAGTGGAGTTTCTTGATGGTCTTGGTTCAAGACTGAAAAATCGTATAGTGAAGTCATTGCTTGCTTTTCTCCTTCTGTTTGGTATTTTTAGGAGTTTTCTCCTCCTGTAGTGATAGAAATCCGTAGGTCAGGGTTCCAAAAATGCTTCCGATAATCAGGCTATACATCAGGAAAGGAATACTTTTATCGAATTGCATGAGCAACTTTCCAAAATCTGAAAGGGACATCTGTTGAACGAAGACTTTATGAAAGATGAGTAAGGTAAAGAAGCCAATCTGAATACCGATAAACACAATCCAGCTTCGGAATTTGATTTGAGCTTTGCTGTAGGTTTTGAGAATGATTTCTGATTTGTCATCCTTTTCAAGATGAAGCTCTTGGACGGCTTTTTGAGCTTTTATACTCATGAACAAAATGAGTCCAAAATAGATGTAGGGCATAACATTTCGAACAATTTCTATAAAGCTTCCGAACAAAATATAGAATAGGAAGAGAATGAAGGAAGAGTAAAAGATTTGGATCATGGAACGGGCGCAAGCCTTGTAGATAACCTCTTGACGGCATTCATCAAAAGGCCCTTGGATATGAAAGAAATTTCGAAGTAAGCGAGTTGTTAAGTCTTCTTTTTTCATGGGTGATTTCTCCTAAATGAACGATGTTATTTTGTTTCTTTTACGAATTGATAGAGATAATAAAGATAAGTAATAGAAGAAAGGATGGCGATAGTTAGCAGTATATAATATTTCCAATTGCTTGAAATGAGCGTCAGCTGTGGTAAGGATAGAAAGGATAGAATCATAAAGCATAGTGCTAGGTTGAGTATGCGCGTTTTTTGGGAATCTATCTTTAGATAAGTCAATCCTTTGTTGAGTGCTGGAACAAAGACTGGAAGGAGGACTATATCGTAGATTGGCAAGTTCCCTGAAACGATGATGAAGATGAGCAGAGAACTGAACAAAAGATGATAGGTAAGTAAAGTTATTAGTGATTTCATAGGGCACCTCCTAATCCTCATCTTGATCTTTCTTAGCTTTAGCAATGCGACGGGAGATGATAATTTGTATAATCACTCCGAAGAAGAAAGAATGGAGAATACTTGAAAAAATATTTTTAAAAGCGAGAAGAGACTGAAGATAGTCCTGGCTCTCACCTAGCAGTATATGGAGAAGAGGTGTTATAAAAAATATCAATAGACCAACAAACAAACCCGCTTTCAGACCAGGGTAGTGTAGTTGCTTACTTTCTTTCTCGCTCAGCATATCTGGATCAATAGCTGTGATGCCTGTTTTTTTGGTTTGGGAGAGCACATAGAGAGAAGAAATCATGGAAATCATAAAGACAATGATTGGATAGCCGATAGCGACAATTTGCGGGTATTTATAAGCGAGGACGAAGGGGATGAGATTCCCAAACGTCATCAGATAAAAGAGGATGATAAAGACTTGATTGCCAATACGATCAGCCTCGCGTCGTTTGTGTTCGTCGAGAGGACCAGAAATTCCGTATATGCGTTTGATGAGTTTTTCAGTGAAGGTTTCTTTTTTCATAAGTTTGCTCCTTTTTTAAAAATCTTCCTCCCAAAAGAGACTGTTGAGGTCAGTTTGGAGGCTACGGGCGAGATTGAGACAGAGTTCCAGAGTTGGGTTGTACTTGTCGTTCTCAATCATATTGATGGTTTGTCTCGAGACACCTATATCCTTGGCTAGTTCGAGCTGGGAAATGCCCAGTTCCTTGCGAAATTCTTTCACACGATTCATCTGGACTCCTTTCTGATTTGTGTCGTATATATTTGACTATATTATATTCTTCTATGAAATAGATGTCAAGCATATTTGACATCTATTTCTTAAAGAAATCTTACTTTTTTTGCCCTATTTGTCTGACTAGTGCAAGCTGGTCGGATTTGTGGTAAAATAGATAGGATATGACAAAAGAATTTCATCATGTAACGGTCTTACTCCACGAAACGATTGATATGCTTGATGTGAAACCTGACGGTGTTTACGTTGATGCGACCTTGGGTGGAGCAGGCCATAGCGAATATTTATTAAGTAAATTAAGTGAAAAAGGCCATCTCTATGCCTTTGACCAGGACCAGAATGCCATTGACAATGCGCAAAAACGTTTGGCACCTTACATTGAAAAGGGGATGGTGACTTTTATAAAGGATAACTTCCGTCATTTACAGGCACGTTTGCGCGAAGCTGGTGTTCAGGAAATTGATGGAATTTGTTATGACTTGGGAGTGTCTAGTCCTCAATTGGACCAGCGTGAGCGTGGTTTTTCTTATAAAAAGGATGCGCCACTGGACATGCGGATGAATCAGGAAGCTAGTCTGACAGCTTATGAAGTGGTGAATCACTATGACTATCATGACTTGGTTCGTATTTTCTTCAAGTATGGTGAGGATAAGTTTTCTAAACAGATTGCGCGTAAGATTGAACAAGCACGTGAAGTCAAGCCAATCGAGACAACGACTGAGTTGGCAGAGATCATCAAGTCGGCTAAGCCTGCTAAGGAGCTCAAGAAGAAGGGCCATCCTGCCAAGCAGATTTTCCAAGCTATTCGGATTGAAGTCAATGATGAACTGGGAGCTGCAGATGAATCTATCCAGCAGGCTATGGATATGTTGGCTCTAGATGGTAGAATCTCAGTGATTACCTTCCATTCGCTAGAAGACCGCTTGACCAAGCAATTGTTCAAGGAAGCTTCAACAGTTGAAGTTCCAAAAGGCTTGCCTTTCATCCCAGATGATCTCAAGCCCAAGATGGAATTGGTGTCCCGTAAGCCAATCTTGCCAAGTGCAGAAGAATTAGAAGCCAATAACCGCTCGCACTCAGCTAAGTTGCGCGTGGCCAGAAAAATTCACAAGTAAGAGGAAAAAATGGTAGATAAGAAAGAAACAACCAGTCAATTCTTGCAGAATCGTATCAAAAAATTCTCCCGTGTGGAGAAGGCTTTTTATCTTTCCATCGCTTTTACAGCTCTCGTCTTAGCAGTGAGTATTATCTTTATGCAGACACGACTCTTGCAAGTGCAAAGTGATTTGACAAAAATCAATGCGCAGATAGAGGAGAAGAAGACAGAACTGGACGATGCTAAGCAGGAAGTGAATGAATTGATTCGTTCCGAGCGCTTGAAAGAAATTGCAGATAAAAAAGATTTGAAATTGAATAATGAAAATATCCGAACAGCGGAGTAAGATATGAAATGGACAGAAAAAATAACCCGATTTGCGGTAAAAAATCGTAAATCTCCAGCAGAAAACCGTAGAATAGTCGGCAAGTACATCAGTTTGTTAGCTGTCGTACTTTTCGCTATCTTTTTGGTCAATTTTGCTGTTATTATCGGGAGTGGTAGTAAATTTGGTACTGACTTGGTAAAAGAAGCTAAGAAGGTTCACCAAACAACTCGCACAGTCCCTGCTAAGCGTGGGACTATCTATGACCGAAATGGAGTGCCTATCGCTGAAGATGCGACCTCTTATAACGTATATGCTGTTATTGATAAAAAATACAAGTCAGCAACTGGAAAAATTCTTTATGTAGAGGATTCGCAGTTTAATAAGGTAGCTGAAGTCTTCCATAAGTATTTGGATATGGATGAAGCTTATGTAAAAGAGCAACTGGCTCAACCAAATCTGACCCAAGTTTCCTTTGGTGCAAAAGGAAATGGGATTACCTATGCCAATATGATGGCTATTAAAAAAGAGTTAAAAGATGCTAGTGTGGAGGGGATTGACTTTACAACTAGCCCTAACAGAAGCTATCCAAATGGACAATTTGCTTCTAGTTTTATTGGCTTAGCCCAACTTCATGAAAATGAGGATGGTAGTAAGAGTTTGTTAGGGACTTCTGGTTTGGAGAGTTCTTTAAATACCATTCTTGCTGGGACAGACGGTATTATTACCTATGAAAAAGACCGTGTAGGAAATATCGTACCCGGTACAGAACAGGTATCGCAACAAACTGTAGATGGCAAGGATGTTTATACAACATTGTCTAGTCCGCTCCAATCTTTCATGGAAACTCAGATGGATGCCTTTCTAGAAAAAGTAAAAGGTAAGTATATGACCGCGACCTTGGTCAGTGCAAAGACCGGTGAAATCCTCGCTACCACCCAACGACCTACCTTTAATGCAGATACTAAGGATGGCATCACCAAAGATTTTGTTTGGCGTGATATTCTTTATCAAAGTAATTACGAACCAGGATCAACCATGAAGGTCATGACGCTAGCAGCATCTATTGATAATAATACTTTCCCAGGTGGAGAATACTTCAATAGCAGTGAATTAAAAATAGCGGATGCGACGATTCGAGATTGGGATGTTAATGATGGTTTGACTACTGGTAGGATGATGACTTTCTCACAAGGTTTCGCTCACTCCAGTAATGTTGGAATGAGTCTACTTGAACAAAAAATGGGAGATGCTACTTGGTTGGATTATCTAAACCGCTTTAAATTTGGGGTCCCAACTCGCTTTGGTTTGACAGATGAATACGCTGGTCAACTTCCAGCTGATAATATTGTCAATATTGCTCAAAGCTCATTTGGGCAAGGGATTTCAGTAACACAAACACAAATGCTTCGTGCCTTTACAGCTATTGCTAATGATGGAGTTATGCTGGAGCCAAAATTTATAAGTGCTATTTATGATACTAACAATCAGTCTGTACGAAAGTCTCAAAAAGAGATTGTAGGAAAACCTGTATCTGAAGATGCAGCAAGCTTGACTCGTACTAACATGATATTAGTTGGGACGGACCCTCTATATGGAACTATGTATAATCACTACACAGGAAAGCCAATTATAACAGTTCCTGGACAAAATGTAGCAGTTAAATCCGGTACGGCTCAAATCGCTGATGAGAAAAATGGAGGATACTTGGTTGGTTCTACCAATTATATTTTCTCAGTTGTGACTATGAATCCTGCTGAAAATCCTGATTTTATCTTGTATGTAACGGTTCAACAGCCTGAGCATTATTCAGCTGCCCAGTTGGGAGAGTTTTCCAATCCAATATTGGAGCGGGCTTCAGCGATGAAAGAATCTCTGAACCTTCAATCTCCAGCTAAGAATTTAGATCAAGTGACGACAGAATCTTCGTATGCAATGCCTAGCATCAAGGATATTTCACCTGGTGATTTGGCGGAAGCCTTACGTCGAAATATTGTGCAACCAATCGTTGTTGGTACTGGAACAAAGATTAAAGAGACTTCTGTAGAAGAAGGAAAAAATCTTGCACCAAACCAACAAGTTCTCCTTTTATCGGATAAGGTAGAAGAAATTCCAGATATGTATGGCTGGAAAAAAGAGACTGCTGAGACCTTTGCTAAATGGTTGGATATTGAGCTAGAATTTGAAGGTTCAGGTTCCGTCGTCCAAAAGCAAGACGTTCGGACCAATACAGCTATCAAAAACATTAAAAAAATTAAATTAACTTTAGGAGATTAACATGATTAGTTCCATCAGTGCTGGAATTGTGACATTTTTACTAACTTTAGTAGGAATTCCGGCCTTTATCCAATTTTATAGAAAGGCGCAAATTACAGGCCAGCAGATGCATGAGGATGTCAAACAGCACCAGGCAAAAGCTGGGACTCCTACAATGGGGGGGCTTGTTTTCCTCATTGCTGCAGTTGTGGTGAGTTTCCTCGTCGCTCTTTTTTCAAAACAATTGACCAATAATGTTGGTATGGTTTTGTTTATTTTGGTCTTGTATGGTTTGGTTGGTTTTTTAGATGACTTTCTCAAGGTCTTCCGAAAGATCAATGAGGGGCTAAACCCCAAACAGAAATTGGCTCTTCAGCTTCTAGGTGGTGTTATTTTCTACCTTTTCTATGAACGTGGGGGCGATATGCTCTCTGTCTTTGGCTACCAAGTGCATTTAGGGATTTTCTATATTATCTTCGCTCTTTTCTGGCTAGTTGGTTTTTCAAACGCAGTCAACTTGACAGATGGTATTGACGGTCTAGCTAGTATTTCCGTTGTGATTAGCTTGTCTGCTTATGGAGTTATTGCCTATGTGCAAGGTCAGATGGATATCCTTCTAGTGATTCTTGCCATGATTGGTGGTTTACTTGGTTTCTTCGTCTTTAACCACAAGCCTGCCAAGGTCTTTATGGGGGATGTGGGAAGTTTGGCCCTAGGTGGAATGTTGGCAGCTATCTCTATGGCCCTCCACCAAGAATGGACTCTCTTGATTATCGGAATTGTTTATGTCTTTGAAACAACTTCGGTCATGATGCAAGTCGGTTATTTCAAACTGACAGGTGGCAAACGTATTTTTCGTATGACGCCTGTGCATCACCATTTTGAGCTTGGAGGATTGTCTGGTAAAGGAAATCCTTGGAGCGAGTGGAAGGTTGACTTCTTCTTTTGGGGAGTGGGGCTTCTAGCAAGTCTCTTGACACTAGCCTTTTTATATCTACTGTAAAAAATAATCCTTTATTGACAAAGAAATCAGGATGAAGCTTATCTTCATCCTGATTTTTGTGTGGTTAAACGTTAGTTTGATTCATCCTTTTTACTCTTAAGTAGAAAAGTTGCTGTTAGGACTAGACTCAATCCTGACAAGAATAGTAGTGGATTAGATGTTTCACCAGTAGCTGGAAGTTGTTCTTTAGGAGAATCATTTGCAGATTGAACAAGGTCTGGACTAGATGAAACTTGCTCAGAGCTATTGGCTAATGGTTTGATATCTGTTTCACTTGGTTTTTGCTCTGCAGTAGTTGATGCTCCATTAGCTTGATAAACGACTGCATAGGTGCTGAAATGACTAGTCGTAAATTCTGCCATTCCCTCGCGAATAGTAAAATCGAGAGCCTGTAACTCTTTTGATGGAGTTAGGTAGTAGACATTTTCGACAGCAGAGGAAATAGGCAAGCGAACCAAGACAGCTCTTTTTGGTTGCAAACTCTGGTCTGTTGGATTTTTAAGGTGAAGATCGTAAGCATCATAGGTCCTACCAAATAGTTCTTGAGCTAATACACGTCTGCTAGAAATGTGAGAAATTCCCTCTAAGTCAGTCGCCCCTCCAATAATTTCAACTCCAGTCCTTTCATCTTTTAAGACACGAAGTTTATATTCAGGAACAGAAACAGTAGGCGCTTGCTTTTGTCCTGCTGTACCGATAGGCTTCGTGTACTCAGGCATAGAAACCGTAGGTGGCTGTTCTTGTCGCACAGTACCGATAGGCTCAGTATACTCGGGGATAGAAACAGTAGGTGGTTGTTCTTGTCCCGCTGTGCCGATAGGTTGAGTGTATTCAGGGATAGAAACAATAGGCGCTTGTTCTATTCCTGCTGTGCCGATAGGTTGAGTGTACTCAGGGATAGAAACAGTAGGTGCTTGCTCTTGTCCTGCTGTACCGATAGGTTTAGTATATTCAGGGATAGAAACAGTAGGTGCTTGCTCTTGTCCTGCTGTACCGATAGGTTGAGTGTATTCAGGAATATTTACTACAGGAGGTTGTTCCTGTCCAGCCGTTCCGATAGGTTTAGTGTATTCAGGGATAGAAACAGTAGGCGGTTGTTCCTGTCCAGCAGTTCCGATAGGCTCAGTGTACTCAGGAATAGAAACGGTAGGTGGCAGTTCTTGTCCCGCTGTGCCGATAGGTTTAGTGTACTCAGGAATGTTTACTACAGGGGGTTGTTCTAGTCCTGCTGTGCCGATAGGTTTAGTATACTCCGGAATATTTACTACAGGCGGTTGTTCCTGTCCTGCTGTACCGATAGGCTTAGTGTATTCAGGAATTTCTACAATAGGAGCAGGGTCATCTCCCTTGCTTGTAGTTGGCTGCTGATTCTCAACCTTCTTCTCATCCTTTTTGGTAAAGACAGCTACGACAGGACTGCTTGTTGTATTTCCCTGGATAGAATAAGCTTCTATCGCATTTCCAATTTTTCGATTGGTTTCGTCAGGGATAGGGATTTGTACCCGATTATCTTGAATTGATAAGACAGTCTGATCTCCAGTCGTAACTAGATGATTATCGTCTATCCTGCGTAAAACGAGTGGATCTTTGATGCCTGGGAAGGTCACAGCGATGGCTTCCCAATCTCCAGCTGGAAGAGTTAAAGAGATGTTTTTATCCCCTTCCTTAAGTGGTGCGATACTTGGACTATCCAAGCTTACAGCTGGAGCCTTAATCACATCAAATGAATCTAGAGAAATTTTCTTGCGACCTGCTGGTGAATTTGGATCAACTTTCAATGTCAAAATATGATTGCCATCACTCAGATTAGTAAATTCTCCAATTAAGGTTGCCTTTTGGGTAGCGCCAGCAGTGTAGAAGTCTAGACTTGGCATTTCTTTGCCATCTAGTGTCACGAGAGCTTTTCCAAGAGCGGATGTTTTAAGTCCGTAAATTCGAATACCTGTTCCAGTAAATGGAATGGTTGCTTGAGCTTCTGAAGCGGTACTTGGGTCGGCGTTATTGATGTCCGCATATTTTTCTGTGCTCTTATATAATTCAGTGTCGCTCCAATCTTTGAATTGAGATCCGTATTGAATGCGAGGGTCGCGGTCATCCATTTTTTCAATGGTTGTTCCTTGTCCCGGTAAAACTTTAAAGTAGTCTAAGGAAATTTTGGAACGTTCACTTCCACGGTGTTTATGCTCTTGTTTTACAGTGATAGTCATCACATGACTACCATCTGACAATCCTGTGAAGCGACCGATAAGGCTACCTTTTTCAGTTGCACCTGCAGTATAGAAGTCCAGTTCACCGACTGATTTACCATCGATTTTGACTTCAGCGATTCCCAATTGAGATGATTTGAGACCATAGATTTCAATACCAACACCATTGAAAGGAATGGTTGCTGTCGCATCTTTATCTGTATAGTTACCTAGTGAAAGGTCAGCAAACTTCTCTGTTCCTCCAAATAATTCTGAGTCTGCCCAGTTTCCAAATGCAGAACCGTATTGGATTCGGCTATCACGGTCATCCATCAATTGGTTATAGGTTTCGACATTGGCCTTTTCGGATACCTGTGTAGAAACATTACCCAGCATAGCCTTAACAGTATAAGTGTAGGCGAGTTGAGGATCGAGTGAACGGTCGATAAAATGGGTTTGATTGGTCACAAATCCTCTGCTTGCAGAGGTTTGGCCAGATTCGTCTTTCACTTGTCTTTGGATAACATAGTGGGTAGCGCCTTCTACTTGGTTGAAGGTAAGTTCGGCAGTGACGCCATTTTGTCGAACTGCTGTCAGACTGGTTACACGACCAGGGAAATGTTCAAAGGTAATGACATCACCTTTTTGTGTTGCCAGTTGAATGCGGCCATCTTTAAGAACAGTTGCTTGGACAGATTTGCCATTAACCTTAACCTGACTGGCTTCGATATTTGGATAATCTACAACTAGGTCTCCACCGACATTTGAAAGGAAGGACAAGCTTTGCAGGTTTTTATCTTTCCACTTCATGCTAACTTCAAAGTTACCACGGGCAACCAGACCAGAAACCTGACCGTCTTTCCAAGCATCTGGAAGGGCTGGCAATGGTGCAATGTAGCCAGTGTGTGATTGAAGAAGCATTTCTGCAATCCCACTGGTTGCTCCAAAGTTTCCGTCGATTTGGAAAGGTGCGTGCGTATCCCAAAGGTTTTCTAGGGTTGAATATTTGAGCTGTTCAGCAAGCAGGCGATGGGCACGGTTACCGTCTAAGAGACGAGCCCAGAGGTTGATTTTATTGGCCTTAGACCAACCAGTACCACCATCTCCACGGTGGTTGAGGGTAGCACGTGCAGCTTCTAGGTATTCAGCTTGATCTTTGCTAAAGAGCGTACCTGGGAAGAGACCAACTAGATGGGAAACGTGGCGGTGGTGATTTTCAATCCCTTCATTAGTGAATTGGGGACTGTCTTCTTCGTACCATTCCTTGATGCGTCCTTCTTTGTTAATGTGAAGTGGTTTTAGTTTGTCAAATTTAGCCTTGACCTCTGTAACTAAGTCTTGGTCGACATTCAGATGGTTGGCGACTTCCATGTAGTCATGGAATAGCTGCCAGACTAGTGATTGGTCAAAGGTATTTCCAATGGTAATAGTACCGTGTTCAGGTGAATAGGATGGAGAAGATACCCAACGGTCGCTGGCCTGGTCGTAGTGTAAGAAGGAATTCCAGAACTTAGCTGTTTCCTTGAGCATTGGATAAATCTTTTCTTTGAGATAAGTCTCATCCTTGGTAAATTTATAGTAGTCATAGACGTTCTGCATCATCCAGGCATTAGCTGCTGGCGACCAACCCCAATAGTAATTCCAACCAGGAGTAGTCCAGCCAAATGGTGTCGCCTGGGTATGAACCAGCCAGCCATTTTCTTGTCCATCTTTGGATTCGATACCGGCGTATTCCTTAGCAGCGATACGGCCATAGTAGCGCATATCGTCAATGTAATTGATCATTGGCTTGGCTGTTTCAGCTAGATTGCTCATGTAGGCTGGCCAATAGTTCATTTGCAAGTTGACATTGAGGTGGTAGTCAGCGTTCCAAGGTGGATTGTCTACGGCATTCCAGACTCCTTGTAGGTTGGCAGGAAGGGCATCTGTCCGATCACGAGATGAACTAATCAATAAATAACGTCCGTATTGGAAGAAGAGTTCTTCCAGTTTTTGCCCTTTGCTAGGGTTATAGGTCTGAAGGGCCTCTTTTGTCGTTTGAGCAGCATTGCTTCCACCTAGGTTTAGTTTGACGCGGTTAAAGAGGCTTTGATAGTCTTTGATATGGTTCTTTTTAAGTGTCTCGTAGTCTTTGCCCCTAGCTGCTTCTACAATGCCTTTAACTGTTTTTTCGAGGTCAATGTCTTTGCGATAGTTTGTTTTTGGATTCTGAGCAAAGTTAGTCTTGGCACTGAGTAAAAGCGTAGCGTAGCTAGCTCCTGTGATTGTTAAACTATCCTCATGAACAGTAACTTTTCCGTCCGTTTTAATTCCTAGATAGGATGCGAACTGGAGGCCATTATCTTTGACTGTACCTTTTAGTAGGATACCATTTGGGTCTGTCGTAACATGGCCACTCTTGTAGTTAGAATATTCCGCTGAGTAGTCTCCGTTAGCAAGTAAATCTTCTGTTAAGCTATTCCAAACTGTAAAATCAAGTTTTTTGTCCCCTTTTTGGGTCAAGTGAGTAACAGTAACATCATCAGGGTAACTTGAGAAGGTTTCTCTTTTAAAGGTCGTTCCATCTTGGGTGTAAGAAGTTGTAGTAGTGGCTTCTGTGATATCCAAACCACGGTGATAGTCTGTAACTGTATCCAGCCCCTTTTTCTGGTTATTGAAGACCATGAAGATATCACCAAAGGCTAGATAACGTCCATACTGGGCGTTGTTTGGTCCAACTAGATTTTGTTCAGCTAATCGTTTGGCTTTTTGGCGATCTCCGTCTTCAAGAGCCTTACGAATTTCTGCTAAAATTTTATAACGTTCCTGATAGTTTCCTCCGTTATAGTCGGTACTGTCGGGACGCGGACCACCTGACCAAAGAGTTTTTTCGTTGTATTGGATTCTCTCCTCGCCGATGAGACCAAAAACCTTAGCACCCATTTCACCATTCCCAACTGGGAGTGCTTGTTTTTCCCAGCCATCATAGGAAGGAGCTGTTGGTCGATCATAGTTTAGCTGATAGTTGCTTTGTTCTGTCACAGGTAGTTCTTGTTTTTCGGTTTCCTTATTTTCATTAGGTTTTACAATAGCTTCAGTACTGGCTTGGTTAGTTGTAGCAGAAGTAACATCAGCCTCAGCGGGTTTGCTTTCAGAAGAACTATTATTAGCTAGAACTAGTTTTGTATGATCAATTGGCACGTTTGGCTGTGTATGCTCAGTTGATTCACTTGCTTTTGTTATAGTGTCTGTCTTAACTGTAGTTTTCTCTAATGCAGGCTCGTTTTGCTGTACTTCAATAGTATCAGCAGAGACGGTATGACTAGCTAGAAAAACCGCTCCAAGCAAAACAGAGGCTGTGCCGACTGTTAGCTTTCGAATACTGTAGCGACAGGATTTCTCCCTCCAAATTTTTTCCATAGAAACCTCCTTTAGTGATTAAAAGCGCTTTCATTTTTAATGAGGCGAACTTTTATTTCTATATTGTATTGTTAATCTAATTTTACCAGCTAATGAAGTGTTGTCAAGAGGATTAGAGAAGGATATATATTTGATATTGTTTTGTATTAAAAAAGTGGAGGAAACGAATAGTAAGGGAGTGTATTTTGTATATTCTTTCTAGTTTTGACTAGAACAATAAGCCAACTTTAATTACAGCTTACTCATCTCTGAAAGCGTAAAACAAACTAGTCAGGGTGGCTAGTTTGTGGTATAATGAAAGAGACTCAAAAAGAAACAGGAGAAATATGATGGATTTACTTTTAGCAATTGTATTGATTGTGCTAGCTTTTCTAGGAGGAGCTCTTGGAGGAATGTACTTGGTTCGTAAGCAAATTGAAAAAGAATTCGCTGACAAGCCACGTTTGAATGCTGAAGCAGTTCGTACTCTTTTGAGTGCAAATGGTCAAAAACCAAGCGAAGCTAAGGTACAACAAGTTTACCACCAAATCATCCGCCAACAAAAAGCAGCCCTTGCTAACAATAAAAAGAAAAAATAAATAAGGAAAAGTCTGGGATGAAAGTTCCAGACTTCTCACTATGTTGGCTATGGTTTAGGGATGAGACTTTTTCCTTGCATTCTATTGATATTTGATTATGATTAAGAGAGATAGTAGTTGTTGAAGCTGTCCTTCAGTTCTTAAAGACAAGTAATCATAATGAACTATCAATCAGAAAAAAGACTAGAAAGAAGACTGTATGGATAATCGACCAATTGGTTTTTTGGATTCGGGTGTCGGGGGGTTGACCGTTGTGCGGGAGCTCATGCGCCAGCTTCCCCATGAAGAAATCGTCTATATTGGAGATTCGGCACGGGCGCCCTATGGTCCCCGTCCTGCTGAGCAAATTCGTGAATATACTTGGCAGTTGGTCAACTTTCTTTTGACCAAGGATGTCAAAATGATTGTCATTGCTTGTAATACTGCGACTGCGGTCGTCTGGGAAGAAATCAAGGCTCAACTCAACATTCCTGTCTTGGGTGTAATTTTACCAGGAGCTTCGGCAGCTATCAAGTCCAGTCAAGGTGGGAAAATCGGAGTCATTGGAACGCCTATGACAGTCCAATCTGACATTTATCGTCAGAAAATCCATGATTTGGATCCAGATTTACAGGTGGAGAGTTTGGCCTGTCCCAAGTTTGCTCCCTTGGTGGAGTCTGGGGCCCTGTCAACCAGTGTCACCAAGAAAGTAGTTTATGAAACCCTGCGTCCCTTGGTTGGAAAGGTGGATAGCCTGATTTTAGGCTGTACCCATTACCCACTCCTTCGCCCTATCATCCAGAATGTCATGGGACCAAAGGTTCAACTCATCGATAGTGGAGCAGAGTGCGTACGGGACATCTCAGTCTTACTTAATTATTTTGAAATCAATCGTGGTCGCGATGCTGGACCACTTAATCACCGTTTTTACACAACAGCCAGCAGCCAAAGTTTTGCCCAAATAGGTGAAGAATGGCTGGAAAAAGAAATTCATGTGGAGCATGTAGAATTATGACAAATAAAATTTATGAATACAAGGATGACCAGGACTGGTATGTCGGGTCCTATAGTATTTTTGGTGGCGTCCGGGCGTTGACTGATGAAGACTTGGATTTCCCTCTGGTTGGATTGGCCAAAATCTTTCGAGACGAGGAACGAGGTTTCCCGATTTCAGTTACTGTTTTACGCTATGGTTCTCGCTACCGTTTATTGTCTTTTGTGGTAGATATACTAAACCAAGAAGCAGGTCGCAATCTAGAAGTCATCCAACGTCAGGGAGCTTTGCTTTTGGTTGAAAATGGCCAACTCTTGTATGTGGAATTGCCCAAAGAAGGGGTCAATGTTCATGATTTCTTTGAAACAAATAAGGTCAGAGAAACCTTGTTGATTGCGACTCGTAACGAGGGCAAGACCAAGGAATTTCGAGCTATCTTTGACAAGTTAGGATACGATGTGGAAAATCTTAATGACTATCCTGACTTACCTGAAGTAGCAGAAACAGGCATGACCTTCGAAGAAAACGCCCGCCTTAAGGCGGAAACCATTTCACAGTTAACAGGCAAGATGGTTTTGGCAGATGATTCTGGACTTAAAGTCGATGTCCTTGGTGGCTTGCCAGGTGTCTGGTCAGCTCGTTTCGCAGGTGTGGGAGCAACTGACCGTGAAAATAATGCTAAACTCTTGCACGAGTTGGCCATGGTCTTTGAACTCAAGGACCGCTCGGCTCAATTCCATACAACCCTAGTCGTAGCCAGCCCAAACAAGGAAAGTTTAGTTGTTGAGGCTGACTGGCCAGGCTACATTAACTTTGAACCCAAGGGTGAAAATGGATTTGGCTATGATCCCCTCTTCCTAGTGGGAGAGACAGGCAAATCATCAGCTGAGTTAACCCTTGAAGAAAAAAATAGCCAATCTCACCGTGCCTTAGCCGTTAAGAAACTTTTGGAGGTATTTCCATCATGGCAAAGCAAACCATCATTGTAATGAGCGATTCTCATGGCGATAGCTTGATTGTGGAAGAAATCCGTGATCGCTATGTAGGCAAAGTTGATGCCGTTTTTCATAACGGCGATTCTGAACTGCGTCCTGATTCTCCCCTTTGGGAAGGCATCTGTGTTGTTAAAGGGAATATGGACTTCTATGCAGGTTACCCAGAACGTTTGGTGACTGAGCTTGGTTCAACCAAGATTATCCAAACCCATGGTCACTTGTTTGACATTAATTTCAATTTTCAAAAGTTGGACTACTGGGCTCAGGAAGAAGAGGCCGATATCTGCCTTTATGGTCACTTGCATGTGCCAAGTGCTTGGATGGAAGGCAAGACCCTCTTTTTAAATCCAGGTTCTATCAGTCAACCACGTGGGACCATCAGAGAATGTCTCTATGCTCGTGTGGAGATTGATGATAGTTACTTCAAAGTCGATTTTTTGACACGAGACCATGAGGTGTATCCGGGCTTGTCCAAGGAGTTTAGCCGATGATTGCCAAGGAGTTTGAGACTTTCTTGTTGGGTCAGGAGGAAACTTTTTTGACCCCTGCTGAAAATCTAGCTGTATTGATTGATACCCACAATGCTGATCATGCGACCCTCTTGCTCAGTCAGATGACCTATACCCGTGTTCCTGTTGTAACAGATGAAAAACAGTTTGTTGGGACGATTGGGCTCAGAGATATTATGGCTTATCAGATGGAGCATGATGTGAGCTCAGAAATCATGGCGGATACGGACATTGTCCACATGACGAAAAGGGACGTAGCGATTGTTTCGCCTGATTTTACCATTACGGAGGTCCTGCACAAGCTGGTAGATGAGTCTTTCTTACCGGTTGTGGACGCAGAAGGTGTTTTCCAAGGGATTATTACGCGCAAGTCTATCCTCAAGGCTGTCAATGCTCTCTTGCATGACTTTAGTAAGGACTATGAGATTCGATGCAAATGAGAGACAGGATTTCAGCCTTTTTAGAGGAAAAGCAGGGCTTATCTGCCAATTCCAAGCAATCTTATAAGTATGATCTGGAGCAATTTTTAGACATTGTGGGCGAGCGGATTTCAGAGACCAGTCTCAAGATTTACCAAGCCCAGCTAGCCAGTCTGAAAATCAGCGCCCAGAAGCGGAAGATTTCGGCATGTAACCAATTTCTCTACTTTCTCTATCAAAAAGGAGAAGTGGATAGCTTTTACCGTTTGGAATTAGCCAAACAAGCTGAAAAGAAGACTGAAAAGCCGGAACTGCTAGACCTAGACTCTTTTTGGCAGGAAAGCGACTATCCAGAGGGCCGCTTACTGGCGCTTCTTATCTTGGAAATAGGGCTCTTGCCCAGTGAGATTTTAGCCCTCAAGGTTGCGGATATCAATCTGGATTTTCAAGTGTTGCGAATTAACAAGGCTTCCCAACAGAGGATTGTCACCATTCCCACAACCTTGCTTTTAGAGCTAGAACCCTTGATGGGACAGACCTACCTCTTTGAAAGGGCAGGGAAAGCCTATTCTCGTCAGTGGGCCTTTCGTCAGCTAGAGTCTTTTGTCAAGGAGAAAGGTTTCTCAACCTTATCCGCCCAAGCCTTGCGGGAACAGTTCATTCTAAGACAAATAGAAAAGAAGGTCGATTTGTACGAAATTGCAAAAAAATTAGGATTAAAAACAGTCCTGACCTTAGAAAAATATAGATAATGGATATTAAATTAAAAGATTTTGAAGGGCCGCTGGACTTGCTTTTGCACTTGGTTTCTAAGTACCAGATGGATATCTACGATGTGCCCATTACGGAAGTTATCGAACAGTATCTAGCCTATGTCTCAACCCTGCAGGCCATGCGTCTGGAAGTGACGGGTGAGTACATGGTCATGGCCAGTCAGCTGATGCTGATCAAGAGTCGCAAGCTTTTGCCAAAGGTGGCAGAAGTGACCGACTTGGAGGATGACCTGGAGCAGGACCTTCTTTCTCAAATCGAAGAATACCGTAAGTTCAAGTTCTTGGGGGAGCACTTGGAAGCCAAGCACCAAGAACGGGCCCAGTACTATTCCAAAGCACCGACAGAGTTGATTTACGAAGATGCGGAGCTTGTGCATGACAAGACAACCATTGATCTCTTTTTGGCTTTTTCAAATATCCTAGCCAAGAAAAAAGAGGAGTTTGCACAAAATCACACGACTATCTTGCGGGATGAGTATAAGATTGAGGACATGATGGTCATCGTAAAAGAGTCCTTGACTGGACGAGAACAGTTGTGTTTGCAGGATTTGTTCAAGGAAGCCCAGAATGTCCAAGAGGTTATTACCCTCTTTTTGGCAACCCTAGAGTTAATCAAAACCCAGGAGCTGACCCTCGTGCAAGAGGAGAGTTTCGGAGATATCTATCTCATGGAAAAGAAGGAAGAAAGTCAAGTGGCCCAAAGCTAGACTTGATAGAGAGGAAAGATGAGTACTTTAGCAAAAATAGAAGCGCTCTTGTTTGTAGCGGGTGAAGATGGGATTAGAGTCCGCCAGTTAGCTGAACTCCTCTCTCTGCCACCGACAGGCATCCAACAGAGTTTAGAAAAATTAGCTCAGAAGTATGAAAAGGACCCAGATTCCAGTTTGGCTCTGATTGAGACTGGTGGCGCTTATAGATTGGTGACCAAGCCTCAATTTGCAGAGATTTTGAAGGAATACTCTAAGGCACCTATCAATCAGAGTTTGTCTCGGGCTGCCCTTGAGACTTTGTCCATTATTGCCTACAAACAGCCCATCACACGAATAGAAATTGATGCCATCCGTGGGGTAAACTCGAGTGGAGCCTTGGCAAAGTTGCAGGCTTTTGACCTGATTAAGGAAGACGGAAAAAAAGAAGTGTTGGGGCGCCCCAACCTCTATGTGACAACGGATTATTTCCTAGATTACATGGGAATTAACCATTTGGAAGAATTACCAGTGATTGATGAGCTTGAAATTCAAGCCCAAGAAAGCCAATTATTTGGTGAAAGGATAGAAGAAGATGAGAATCAATAAGTATATTGCCCACGCAGGTGTGGCCAGTAGGAGAAAAGCAGAAGAGCTGATCAAGCAAGGCTTGGTGACGGTTAACGGCCAGGTGGTACGTGAACTAGCAACGACCATCAAGTCAGGCGACAAGGTTGAAGTTGAAGGCCAACCTATCTACAACGAAGAAAAGGTCTATTATCTGCTTAACAAACCACGCGGTGTCATTTCCAGTGTAACAGATGACAAGGGCCGCAAGACGGTTGTCGACCTCTTGCCCAATGTCAAAGAGCGTATCTACCCTGTAGGTCGTTTGGACTGGGATACATCAGGAGTCTTGATTTTGACCAATGATGGGGATTTTACGGATGAAATGATTCACCCTCGTAATGAGATTGACAAGGTTTATGTCGCGCGTGTTAAAGGTGTGGCCAATAAGGATAATCTCCGCCCCTTGACCCGTGGACTTGAGATTGATGGTAAGAAAACTAAGCCGGCTGTCTATGAGATTCTCAAAGTGGATCCAGTAAAAAACCGCTCTGTGGTGCAGTTGACTATCCATGAAGGGCGTAACCACCAGGTTAAAAAGATGTTTGAAGCTGTCGGTCTCCAAGTGGACAAGTTGTCACGGACTCGTTTCGGACATCTAGACTTGACAGGACTCCGTCCAGGAGAATCCCGTCGTCTTAATAAAAAAGAAATCAGTCAACTACACACCATGGCTGTAACCAAGAAATAATGAAACGAATTTTAATAGCGCCTGTGCGCTTTTACCAACGTTTTATCTCACCAGCCTTTCCACCCTCTTGTCGCTTTGAGCCTACCTGTTCAAACTACATGATTCAGGCTATTGAAAAATATGGCTTCAAGGGTGTTTTGATGGGCTTGGCTCGGATTTTACGTTGCCATCCCTGGTCGAAAACAGGTAAGGACCCCGTCCCAGACCACTTTTCTTTAAAGAGAAATTCAAAATAATACTCAATGAAAATCAAAGAACAAACTAGGAAACTAGTCGCAGGCTGCTCAAAACAGTGTTTTGAGGTTGCAGATAGAACTGACGAAGTCAGTAACATCTATACGGTAAGGCGACGTTGATGTGGTTTGAAGAGATTTTTGAAGAGTATAAATTGGATTCTAATGTATAAAACACAGATAGATGATACTTGGTATTTATCAAGTGCCATCTATCTGTGTTTTTATTTATTATTGATGTTTCTGCTATTTATTCCAAAATGTTTTTACCTTCTTTAACACGCCAATGATAATCCGATAAAATAATATCTTCAAGAGAGTAGCTAGCCTTCCAATCAAGATATTTTTTAGCTTTTGATGCGTCTGCTAGGACGCTGGCTGGGTCACCAGCACGGCGAGCAACAATTTCGTGTGGTATTTTTTGATTCAGTAATTCTTCAGCAGTTTTAAAGATTTCTTTGACGGTATAGCCTTTTTCAGTTCCTAAGTTAAAGATTTGAGAAGAACTGTTTTCTTGAAATAGGTAGTTCATTCCTTTAACATGAGCCTGTGCAAGGTCCAAGACATGAATGTAATCTCGAATACATGAACCATCACGTGTATCGTAGTCATCTCCAAATATTTTCAGGCTATCATTTTGTCCCAATGCGGTCTTGTTGATATTTGGAATAATATGAGTTGGATTTTTTACACGCAGACCATTTGAAGCATCCATTTCAGCTCCAGCAACATTAAAGTAACGGAAAATAACATATTTCCAATCATAGCGATTGGCCATCCAGTAAATCATTCGTTCACCCATCAGTTTTGTTTCTGCATAAGGGTTGACAGGGTCGAGCAGGGTATCTTCAGTTGCAGGCTTGTCAATACAGTTATTACCATAGAGGGAAGCAGTCGAAGAGAACATGATTTTTTGAATACCAACTTCAGATAAGACTTTGAGAACTTGGTTCATACCAGCAACATTGGCAGTGAAGTATTTGCTTGGGTTTTCAATGCTTTCGCTCACAACAATTTCACCTGCACAATGAAGAACAGCATCAATCTGATTTTCTTCTAAATAAGCTTTTAGGGAACTAGAATCATAAACATCTAGTTGCTTAAAGCTAGCACGACTATCCACAGCCGCTCGATTTCCTGTAGAGAGATTATCTAGAACATGTACCTGATAGCCAGCATTTAAAAGAGCTTTAACGGTATGGGAGCCAATGTAGCCAGCTCCACCTGTAACAAGAATTGTTTTGGTCATGATTTTTTCCTTTTCCTAGTTTTGTACTATTTTAAAGAAATAAGAAGGCAAAGTCAACTGTTTTCTGCAAATTTCATGAAAAACTGAACAAATATAGCATTGGATTGTTTTTTTTGTTTGTGAATTAATAGTTTGGTTTGTCTTGGAATAGTTCTTAGATTTCACCTCACATGCAAGAAAATACAAGCTTTTTCTAAGATACAGTAAGACTAAGATACTAATTTAGAAATCCACCTTCCCGCTATCCTTCTCCTATAAAAAGTGGTAAAATGGATGAAAGAAAGAAGGAACTGAAATGACAACATTATTTTCAAAAATCAAAGAAGTAACAGAACTTACTGCGATCTCAGGTCATGAAGCACCTGTTCGTGCTTATCTTCGTGAAAAGTTGACCCCGCACGTGGATGAAGTGGTGACAGATGGCTTGGGTGGTATTTTCGGAATTAAACATTCAGAAGCTGCAGATGCACCACGCGTCTTGGTTGCTTCTCACATGGATGAAGTTGGTTTTATGGTCAGCGAGATTAAGCCAGACGGCACCTTCCGTGTCGTAGAAATTGGTGGCTGGAACCCCATGGTAGTCAGCAGCCAACGTTTCAAACTCTTGACTCTTGACGGTCGTGAAATTCCTGTGATTTCAGGTTCTGTTCCGCCACATTTGACTCGTGGTAAGGGCGGACCAACCATGCCTGCTATTGCAGATATCGTCTTTGATGGTGGTTTTGCGGACAAGGCTGAGGCAGAAAGTTTTGGCATCCGTCCTGGCGACACCATCGTACCAGATAGTTCTGCAATCTTAACAGCCAATGAAAAAAATATCATCTCAAAAGCTTGGGACAATCGCTACGGTGTGCTCATGGTTAGTGAGTTAGCAGAAGCCCTGTCAGGTCAAAAACTTGGCAATGAACTCTATCTGGGTTCTAACGTCCAAGAAGAAGTTGGTCTCCGCGGTGCTCATACATCTACAACCAAGTTTGATCCAGAAGTCTTCCTCGCAGTTGACTGTTCACCAGCAGGTGATGTTTATGGCGGTCAAGGCAAGATTGGGGATGGAACCTTGATTCGTTTCTACGATCCAGGTCACTTGCTTCTCCCAGGAATGAAGGATTTCCTTTTGACAACGGCTGAAGAAGCTGGAATCAAGTATCAATACTACTGTGGTAAAGGCGGCACAGACGCTGGCGCAGCTCATTTGAAAAATGGTGGTGTCCCATCAACAACAATCGGTGTTTGCGCTCGTTATATCCATTCTCACCAAACCCTCTACGCTATGGATGACTTCCTAGAAGCTCAAGCTTTCTTGCAAGCCTTGGTGAAGAAATTGGATCGTTCAACGGTTGATTTGATTAAAAATTATTAAACCATAAGGGAGGTGGTAGGGATGGTAGAACCAAACCTAGAAAGCCTTATAAAAGATCTTTACAATCATGCTCGACATGATTTGAGTGAAGATTTAGTTGCTGCTCTCCTAGAGACTGCTAAAAAACTGCCTACTACAAATGAGCAATTGCTGTCAGTTCGTCTCTCAGGCCTGGTCAATCGTGAATTGCTCCTAAATCCCAAACATCCGGCACCTGAGTTGCTCAACTTGGCTCGCTTTATCAAAAGAGAAGAATCCAAGTACAGAGGAACTGCGGCTTCTGCGATTATGTATGGGGAGCTCTTTAAAATGCTTTGATTCCATTGTGAATCAAAGCATTTTTCTATATGTTAGAAAAGCAATTCTTGGTTAGGAAAAGAAAAAAGCCATCCTATTTAGGATAGCTTCTTGGTTCTTAGATTTGTTCAGCGATGACCTTTTCAGCTAGATTCATAGCATGGTCAGATACACGAGTATAGTGGGAAATGATGTCGATAAAGTTGACCCCAGCTTGCGTTGAACACTCGCCCTTGTTGAGGCGTTTGATGTGGGTCTTTCTGAGAACACGTTCCATATTGTTGATTTCTTTATGGCGTTCAATCAGACTTTGAGCTTTTTCAATATCATTGTTTTCTACACTATCAAGGGCATCCTTGATAAAGCCAGTGGTTTTTTGATAGATATCAGCTAATTCCTGCAAAGCAGCTTCAGAGAACTCAACATTTTTACGTTGAAGGTAGTCAGTTAGATTGATTAGGGCTTCTGCGTGGTCCCCAATCCGTTCCAAATCACGGGATGAATCCAGGATGTTGGTCAGCACTTCACTTTCTTTCTGGCTAAGGGCCTCACTTGAAAGAGTAATGAGGTAGCGAGTCAATTTTTCATCAATGGTATTGATGGCTTCCTCTGTCTTGTGTCCTTTTTCAGCAACCTTTTCATTAAGGTCAATGATGTAGTTGTATGAAAGGTCAAAGGCTTTGGAAGCATAATTTCCCAAGTGAAGGAGTTCTTTTTTGGCATTTCCGAGAGCGATTGATGGAGCTTGTTTAATCAAATGCTCATCAAGATAAAGTGGCTCGTACTTGACAACTTCGTCTTCACCAGGGATGAGCTTGGTTACAAAGTAAGCCAAGGCTCCGATGAATGGAAATTGGATAATAGTATTTGTGATATTAAAGGTTCCGTGGGCGAAGGCAATGGTCATTTCTGGAGCCAGATTGAGTGTAGATTCAAACCATTGAATCAAGCCAGTGAAAGGTACAAGGAAGACAATACAGATAACCGTACCAATCACGTTAAAGGCGACATGGGCACCAGCAACACGTTTGGCAGCGATATTGGCTCCAAGAGAAGCAATAATAGCTGTAATGGTCGTTCCGATATTATCACCAAACAAGACTGGTAGGGCACCTTGTAGATCAATCAAACCACTTGCGTAAAGATTCTGTAGGATACCGATAGTTGCGGAAGAAGCTTGAATGAGTAGGGTTAGTCCAGTTCCGACAAAGACACCTAGAATAGGACTCTTACTTAGTTCAACCATATAGTCTCTAAAGACTTGCAGGTCTTTTAGAGGTTCCATTGCACCGCTCATAAGATTGAGAGCGAAGAAGATACCACCTACACCAAAAATGATACGTCCGATGTTATTGATAGAGCGATTCTTGGTGAAGAAGAGACAAATCGCTCCGATGAAAAGCATTGGTAAGGCATAATCTCCTAGCTTAAAACCGATAATAAAGGATGTAACGGTAGTTCCAATATTGGCACCCATGACAATACCGATAGCTTGACGCAAGGTCAAAAGTCCTGCGCTGACTAGCCCCACTGTAATGACTGTGACACCAGAACTTGACTGAATTAGCGCCGTCATACCGATACCAACCAGAACTCCAAAGAACGGATTGCTGGTATATTTGTCAATGTAAAAACGAAGGCGATCTCCAGCAGCTTGTTGCAAACCGTCTCCCATGGTCTTGATACTATATAAGAATAGTCCCAGCCCACCTAAAAAGTGAAATAAAATTTCCTGCCAATTAATGGACATTTCTTTTTCCTCCGAAAAATAATAACGGAATTTCTCCTATTCTATTTTAAAGGATAAAAGTAAATCTAACAAGTGTTTAGCTAAGATTTTAGAAAGAAAATTCGTTAGAATGGGCCTTAATTATATTAATTTTACCAATTTCTAGCCTAGATATAGGTATTTCCTTTTATATATTGACATTTAAAAGAAATATTTTAAAATGAGGGAGGAATTATCTTGGTCCCTGTGATTGGGATAAAAATTTTATAAAGAAAGTTAAGCGCTTTCTTTTGTGCAACAAAATCAATTTTTTAGGAGGAGAAAATGAAGAATCCATTTTTTGAAAGACGTTGTCGTTACAGTATTCGTAAGTTATCAGTAGGAGCCTGCTCGCTGATGATTGGTGCTGTTTTATTTGCTGGTCCAGCCTTGGCAGAAGAAACTGCAGTTCCTGAAAATAAGGGAGCCAATACAGCGCTTGTTTCAGGAGAGAGTGAGCATCCAACTAATGAAGCTGACAAGCAGCATGAAGGAGAACATGCTAGAGAAAATAAGTTAGAAAAGGAAGAAGGAGTAGCGACAGTATCTGAAACTGCTTCGCCAGCAAGCAATGAAGCTGCAACTACTGAAACCGCAGAGGCAGCTAGCGTAGCTAAACCAGAGGAAAAAGCAAGTGAGGTGGCTGCAGAAACACCATCTGCAGAAGTAAAACCTAAGTCTGACAAGGAAACAGAAGCAAAGCCTGAAGGAACTAGCCAAGGGGATGAGTCTAAGCCAGCAGCAGAAGCTAATAAGACTGAAAAAGAAGTCCAGCCAGATGTCCCTAAAAATACAGAAAAAACATTAAAACCAAAGGAAATCAAATTTAATTCTTGGGAGGATTTGTTGAAATGGGAACCGGGTGCGCGTGAGGATGATGCTATTAACCGCGGGTCTGTCGCCCTCGCTTCACGTCGGACAGGTCATTTAGTCAATGAAAAAGCTAGCAAGGAAGCAAAAGTACAAGCCCTATCAAACACCAACTCTAAAGCAAAAGACCACGCTTCTGTTGGTGGAGAAGAGTTCAAGGCTTATGCTTTTGACTATTGGCAATATCTAGATTCAATGGTCTTCTGGGAAGGTCTCGTACCAACTCCTGACGTTATTGATGCAGGTCACCGTAACGGGGTTCCTGTATATGGTACACTCTTCTTCAACTGGTCTAATAGTATTGCAGATCAAGAAAAATTTGCTGAAGCTTTGAAGCAAGACCCAGATGGTAGCTTCCCAATTGCCCGTAAATTGGTAGATATGGCCAAGTATTATGGCTATGATGGCTATTTCATCAACCAGGAAACAACTGGGGATTTGGTTGAACCTCTTGGAGAAAAGATGCGCCAGTTTATGCTCTATACTAAGGAGTATGCTGCTAAGGTAAACCATCCAATCAAGTATTCTTGGTACGATGCCATGACTTATAACTATGGACGTTACCACCAAGATGGTTTGGGAGAATACAACTACCAATTCATGCAACCTGAAGGAGATAAGGTTCCAGCAGATAACTTCTTTGCTAACTTTAACTGGGATAAGGCTAAAAATGATTACACTATTGCAACTGCCAACTGGATTGGTCGTAATCCTTATGACGTATTTGCAGGTTTGGAATTGCAACAGGGTGGTTCCTACAAGACCAAGGTCAAATGGAATGACATTTTAGATGAAAATGGGAAATTGCGCCTTTCTCTTGGTTTGTTCGCCCCAGATACCATTACAAGTTTAGGAAAAACGGGTGAAGATTACCATAAAAATGAAGATATCTTCTTTACAGGTTACCAAGGGGATCCTACTGGTCAAAAACCAGGTGACAAAGATTGGTATGGTATTGCTAACCTAGTTGCGGACCGTACGCCAGCAGTAGGTAATACTTTTACTACTTCTTTTAATACAGGTCATGGTAGAAAGTGGTTCGTAGATGGTAAGGTTTCTAAGGATTCTGAGTGGAATTACCGTTCAGTTTCAGGTGTTCTTCCAACATGGCGCTGGTGGCAGACTTCGACGGGGGAAAAACTTCGTGCAGAATACGATTTTACAGATGCCTACAATGGCGGAAATTCCCTTAAATTCTCTGGTGATGTAGCTGGTAAGACGGACCAGGATGTGAGACTTTATTCTACTAAGTTAGAAGTAACTGAGAAAACCAAACTTCGTGTTGCCCACAAGGGAGGAAAAGGCTCGAAAGTTTATATGGCCTTCTCTACAACTCCAGACTACAAATTCGATGATGCAGATGCATGGAAAGAGCTAACCCTTTCTGACAACTGGACAAATGAAGAATTTGCTCTCAGCTCACTAGCAGGTAAAACCATCTATGCAGTCAAACTCTTCTTCGAGCATGAAGGAGCTGTAAAAGATTATCAGTTTAACCTAGGTCAATTAACAATTTCAGACAATCACCAAGCACCACAAGCGCCTACAGGCCTTTCTGTGGTGAAACAGTCTCTTAAGAATGCCCAAGAAGCTGAAGCAGTGGTTCAATTTGCGGGTAATCAAGATGCGGATTTCTATGAAGTCTACGAAAAAGATGGGGATAACTGGCGTTTGTTGACAGGTTCATCTGCTTCAACCATCTACTTGCCAAAAGTTAGCCGCTCTGCTAATGCGACTGGTACGACGCAAGAATTGAAAGTCGTTGCAGTTGGTAAAAATGGCCTTCGTTCAGAAGCTGCGACGACATCCTTTAACTGGGGCATGACTGTTCAGGATACGACTCTCCCAAGACCTTTGGCTGAAAATATTGTTCCAGGAGCAACGGTTATCGGTAGCACTTTCCCGAATACCGAAGGTGGAGAAGGTATTGAAGGTATGTTGAACGGTACCATTACCAGTCTTTCAGACAAGTGGTCTTCAGGACAATTGAGCGGTAGTGTCGATATTCGTTTGACCCAACCACGTCGTGTTGTCAGATGGGTGATGGATCATGCGGGAGCTGGTGGTGAGTCTGTTAACGATGGTCTGATGAACACCAAGGATTTTGATCTTTACTACAAGGATACAGATGGCGAGTGGAAACTAGCTAAGGAAGTCCGTGGTAATAAAGCGCACGTTACGGATATCACTCTTGACAAACCAATTACTGCCCAAGACTGGCGTTTGCATGTCATTACATCTGATAACGGAACACCTTGGAAGGCCATTCGTATCTACAACTGGAAGATGTACGAAGCCTTGGACACTGAAAGTCAAAATATTCCAATGGCTAAGGTAGCTGCTCGTTCACTTGGAAACCACCAAGTTCAACTAGGCTTCTCTGATGTTCCGGCAGGCGCAACCATCACCGTTTACGACAAGGCTGATTCACAAACACCAATTGCAACCTTAAAGACTGAAACTGGCGGTGACTTGGCAACAGCTCCATTGGGCTTTGATAAGCAACCAACTCTCCTATACTATCGTACCCAACTACCTGGCAAAGAAATCAGTAACACCTTGGCTGTAGCGATTCCACAGGATGAGAGAAAAATTGCTGCAGTTAGCCTTGAAAAAGGACCTAAAAAGACAGTTTATAAAGAAGGAGAAAAACTGGACCTCAGAGGCGGAACACTCCGTGTTCAATACGAAGGGGGACAAGTCGACGAGCTGATTAACCTTACTCACTCAGGTGTGACGGTATCTGGATACGACGCTCATCAAAAAGGGGAACAAAACCTAACACTGCAATACCTTGGTTTACCAGTGTCAGGTGATCTGAAAGTCCAAGTGACAGGACAGGATGAAGGAAAACCAAAAGAAGTAGCGGGCTTGTATATTACTAAGAAACCAAAAACAGACTATCTAGTAGGAGATCAACTGGATCTCTCTGAAGGTCGCTTTGGTGTTCTCTATGATGATGAGACAGAAGAGACTCACAGCTTTACTGATGAAGGTGTTGAAATCACGGGGTACGATGCTCAGAAGACTGGACGCCAGACCTTGACCCTGCATTACAAGGGGCACACGGCTGAGTTTGATGTCTTGGTTTCTCCAAAGGCTGCAGTTAATGATGAATACCTTAAACAAGAAATCACTGCTGCCCAAGGCCGTCAGTCAACCCTTGCCTATACCTTCTCAAGTGAGGACAAACAAGCTGTACTAGTAGAGAAACTCAATGCAGCGAAAGTTGTAGCAGAAAACCACAATGCTAGCCAAGAAGAAGTCAACAAAGCCTTGAATGAATTGAAACAAGCTGGAGCGGACTTGGATGGAAATCAACGTTATCAAACTGCTAGAGAAGAATTGGAAGGCTTGCTCGAATCTATCCGTGAAAAAGATCCTAAAGCTGAGTTGATTGAACAAGCAGAAACTTTGTTGGCTTCAGAGATGCCAACTCCACAAGCTTTTGCGGACATGAAAGAAAAGCTGAATAAGAAACTAGCTCCTGCAGAAGAAAGTCATCATGTTGGTAGCATGGATCCAAGTGAAGTAGCCCCAACAGTTGAGGCCCTCCCTGAACTAGTTGTTGAAACTGAAACAACAGCCTATGAACGTCAAGAGCGACCAAGTGCGAACCTTCGTAAAGGTCAACTTCAACTTGTCCAAAAAGGAGAAGAAGGGCAGATTCGTCGTCTAGTAGAAGTAGATAGTCAAGGCAATCGCACTCTTCGTTCAACAGAAGTTCTCAAGGAAGCTCTTCCAGAGATTACCGAAGTAGGTACAAAAGTTCTATCAAGCAATCAACCAGCTGAGGGAGTAAAAGACCTAGTTTTAGAAATTCCGAAACTAGAAATTGAAGAGGATACAGTTGCTTTCGAACGTCAAGAACGCCCAAGTGCAAGCCTTCTTAAAGGACAACACCAGCTAGTTCAATCAGGTGTGAAAGGACAAGTTCGTCGCTTTGTAGAAGTCGATGCCCAAGGCAATCGTACCCTTCGTACAACAGAAGTTCTCAAGGAAGCTCTTCCGGAAATTGTTGAAGTTGGAACGAAAGTAGAGCAAGACTCTCAAAAAACAGGTCAAGCTCTTTTAGCAACACCGACAAATGAAAAAGTAGGTAAAGAACTTCCAAATACTGGAGTAACAAGAGATGCTAGTCTAGTAGCACTAGGACTCCTCGGAGTGATAAGTGGCTATGGCCTACTTGCTGGAAAGAAGAGAGAAAACGAATCGATTTAGGATTCTTGCATTTCCTCATAACAACTAAAAACAAGGTTTGACTGCAGATTAGTCAAACCTCGTTTTAACTAGTAAAAATCAGTGGAAGAATGAGATGGATTAACTAGTTTTTCTTGTATTACTTAGTGATTTGGAAAGGTTTTTCTAGTTTTGATTTTCAGAAATGCTAGTTTTCGTTGCAAGAAAGAACTGGAAAAGTTTAGGGTTTTTCTATCTCTTTTGCTGATTTTGTGATATAATTAACACGTATAAAAAAAGAAGGAGTCATATCTAATGGCAAAATTGACTGTTAAAGACGTTGAATTGAAAGGGAAAAAAGTTCTCGTTCGTGTTGACTTCAACGTACCTGTAAAAGATGGCGTGATTACCAACGACAACCGTATCACTGCAGCTCTTCCAACTATCAAGTACATCCTTGAACAAGGTGGACGTGCTATTCTCTTCTCTCACCTTGGCCGTGTAAAAGAAGAATCAGACAAAGCTGGTAAATCACTTGCTCCTGTAGCTGCTGACTTGGCAGCTAAATTGGGTCAAGACGTTGCTTTCCTTCCAGGTGTCACTCGTGGTGCTGAATTGGAAGCAGCTATCAACGCTCTTGAAGATGGACAAGTTCTCTTGGTTGAAAACACTCGTTACGAAGATGTTGACGGCAAGAAAGAATCTAAAAACGATCCTGAACTTGGTAAATACTGGGCATCACTTGGAGATGGTATCTTCGTAAACGATGCATTCGGTACAGCTCACCGTGCACATGCATCTAACGTTGGTATCTCAGCAAACGTTGAAAAAGCAGTTGCTGGTTTCCTTCTTGAAAACGAAATTGCCTACATCCAAGAAGCAGTTGAAGCTCCAGAACGTCCATTCGTGGCTATCCTTGGTGGTTCAAAAGTTTCAGACAAGATCGGTGTTATCGAAAACTTGCTTGAAAAAGCTGATAAAGTTCTTATCGGTGGTGGTATGACTTACACATTCTACAAAGCACAAGGTATCGAAATCGGTAACTCACTTGTAGAAGAAGACAAATTGGATGTTGCGAAAGCTCTTCTTGAAAAAGCAAACGGTAAATTGATTTTGCCAGTTGATTCTAAAGAAGCTAACGCATTTGCTGGTTACACTGAAGTGCGTGATACTGAAGGTGAAGCAGTTTCTGAAGGCTTCCTTGGTCTTGACATCGGTCCAAAATCTATCGCTAAATTTGACGAAGCTTTGACTGGTGCCAAAACAGTTGTATGGAACGGACCTATGGGTGTATTTGAAAACCCAGACTTCCAAGCTGGTACAATCGGTGTGATGGACGCTATCGTGAAACAACCAGGCGTGAAATCAATCATCGGTGGTGGTGACTCAGCTGCCGCAGCAATCAACCTTGGCCGTGCAGACAAGTTCTCATGGATTAGTACGGGCGGAGGCGCTTCTATGGAGCTTCTCGAAGGTAAAGTATTGCCAGGTTTGGCTGCACTTACAGAAAAATAATTTCAGCCCGTTAGTCTCTACAAAATCCTGATTTTGTAGAAAAAGGAACAAAACTGAAACGTTAACAAAAAGGTGGCTATACCACCTTTTTGTGTTAGTGGAGGTATTTGTGACGCGGTGGTGGGGAATCAATGGAGCTTCTTGAAGGTAATACTCTTCGAAAATCAAATTCAAACCACGTCAACGTCGCCTTGCCGTACTCAAGTACAGCCTGCGGCTAGTTTCCTAGTTTGCTCTTTGATTTTCATCGAGTATAAAGTTCTTCCAGGACTTGCAGCCTTGACTGAAAAATAAGATTTACTAAATGAATCAAAGAAGAGAGGGATGAAAGTTCCTCTTTTCTTTTACTGAAAATAAAAACGCTTCCTCTCAACTATTGCTCATAAAATCAGCCAATTTATGATAAAATGGAAATAGAAAGTTGAGATTATGAGTTATTTTAAAAAATATAAATTCGATAAATCCCAGTTCAAACTTGGTATGCGAACCTTTAAAACAGGTATTGCTGTTTTTCTAGTTCTCTTGATTTTTGGCTTTTTTGGCTGGAAAGGTCTTCAAATCGGTGCTTTAACAGCTGTTTTTAGTCTGAGGGAGAGTTTTGATAAGAGTGTTCATTTTGGAACTTCACGTATTCTAGGAAATAGTATCGGTGGCCTCTATGCCCTCCTCTTCTTCCTATTAAATACCTTTTTCCACGAAGCCTTTTGGGTGACCTTGGTTGTTGTTCCAATCTGCACCATGTTAACCATTATGACAAATGTAGCCATGAATAACAAAGCAGGTGTTATAGGTGGTGTAGCAGCTATGTTAATCATTACCCTATCGATTCCAAGTGGTGAGACAATTTTGTACGTGTTTGCGCGTGTATCAGAAACTTTCATGGGAGTTTTTGTCGCAATTCTCGTGAATTACGATATTGATCGTATTCGTCTCTTTTTAGAGAAAAAAGAAAAATAATGTTACATTTTATAACATTATCAATTGACGTTTGTCTTTTTTTAGACTATAATAGACAGAAAGAAGGAAATTGTAAATGAAGGAAAAAGAATTTCGCCGAAATATGGCTGTTTTTCCTATCGGCAGTGTTATGAAGTTGACCGATCTATCGGCGCGTCAGATTCGTTATTATGAAGATCAAGAGTTGATTAAACCTGATCGAAACGAAGGGAACCGTCGCATGTATTCCTTGAATGACATGGATCGTCTGCTTGAAATCAAAGATTATATCTCTGAAGGTTATAATATCGCTGCGATTAAGAAAAAATATGCTGAACGTGAGGCGAAGTCCAAGAAAGCGGTGAGTCAGACTGAGGTGCGTCGTGCACTTCATAATGAACTCCTCCAACAGGGTCGCTTTGCTTCAGTACGGTCACCTTTTGGTCGCGGTTAGGAAACCGCAAGTAGTCATAATTAAGGAGAAAATTCATGCCAATCACAGCTGCAGATATTCGTCGTGAAGTCAAGGAAAAAAATGTTACCTTTATTCGTCTCATGTTCTCAGATATTTTGGGAACCATGAAAAACGTCGAAATTCCTGCTACAGATGAACAGTTAGATAAGGTCTTGTCAAATAAGGCTATGTTTGATGGATCTTCTATTGAAGGTTTTGTACGTATCAATGAGTCAGATATGTACTTGTACCCAGACTTGGATACATGGACAGTCTTCCCGTGGGGAGATGAAAATGGAAGTGTTGCAGGTTTGATCTGTGATGTCTATACAACAGAAGGTGAACCATTTGCAGGCGACCCTCGTGGCAATTTGAAACGTGCTCTTCGTCACATGGAAGAAGTGGGATTCAAATCTTTCAACCTTGGTCCAGAGCCAGAATTCTTCCTATTTAAGTTGGATGAAAATGGAGACCCAACACTTGAAGTAAATGACAAGGGTGGCTACTTTGATTTGGCGCCTACTGACCTTGCGGACAATACACGTCGTGAGATTGTCAATGTCTTGACCAAAATGGGATTTGAAGTAGAAGCGAGTCACCACGAGGTTGCGGTTGGACAACACGAGATTGACTTTAAGTACGATGAAGTTCTCCGTGCCTGTGATAAGATTCAAATCTTTAAACTCGTTGTTAAAACTATTGCTCGCAAACATGGTCTATATGCAACCTTTATGGCCAAACCAAAATTTGGTATTGCTGGATCGGGTATGCATTGTAATATGTCCTTGTTTGATGCAGAAGGAAATAATGCCTTCTTTGATCCAAATGATCCAAAAGGAATGCAGTTGTCTGAAACGGCCTACCATTTCCTTGGTGGTTTGATCAAACATGCCTACAACTATACTGCTATCATGAACCCAACGGTTAACTCATACAAACGTTTGGTTCCAGGTTATGAAGCGCCTGTTTATATTGCTTGGGCTGGCCGTAACCGTTCGCCACTTGTGCGCGTGCCTGCTTCACGTGGTATGGGAACTCGTCTTGAGTTGCGTTCGGTAGACCCAATGGCAAACCCATATATCGCTATGGCAGTTCTATTGGAAGTTGGTTTGCATGGTATTGAAAATAAAATCGAAGCACCAGCTCCTATTGAAGAAAATATCTACATCATGACAGCAGAAGAGCGTAAGGAAGCTGGTATTACAGACCTTCCATCAACCCTTCACAACGCATTGAAGGCTTTAACAGAGGATGAGGTTGTCAGAGCAGCTCTCGGAGATCACATCTACACTAGCTTCCTTGAAGCCAAACGAATCGAATGGGCAAGTTATGCAACCTTCGTTTCACAATGGGAAATTGATAATTATTTAGATCTTTACTAATAGAGAAGGAAGATTGCCTGAGGATAAGCAGTCATACAGCAGTCTAAGCAATCGAATACTTATAACCCCTAAAATAGCGATTTCGGTCGCTATTTATTTTTCGAAAAATCCTCTTGATTCTTTTTCAAATTAGATTTATCATCAGACGTGTAGAAGAAAATCTATGAGTCGCTATAGAAAAATTCAATTTTGAAAACAATATCGGGCAAGAAAACGAACTGCCTCAAATCGAAATCTACAAGCTCACTAACTTTTGCAAGCTTCAAAATTACACATCTGTAAATATTTTTTGAAAGATATATTTGAAGCTATAGTGGATTGAAACTAGAATAATACACTACAGCTGCTAAAACATTTCTGGCAATTGATTTAACTTTCCTAATCGATTTGTTCACATCTTATTTCAATCTACTATATTATCCCGATAAATGATGATGACAATCGTTTTGTTTATGCTTGTCGATTTTTGAATCCTGAACGAGCGGAAAAATAATTCTGCCGAGGTTGCTAAACAAAAAAATCCTGAAAATATTGAATTTTAGGACGAATAACTATAAGCAGAAAAGGTGGAGATTTCGAATATTCGGTTTGAAGTAAAAAAATGAACTACCTACAATCTCATCAACAATAAACCTATTTCAACCCCATTCTCTATAGGCGTATTTTTACACCTTTTTATATACTTGAAGCACATAAGAAACATTATGAGAAGTTCGCTGATGGAAGTGTTCAAGAAATTGATGTTCCTTATGATATTCCTGAGAATTGGGAGTGGGTGAGGGTTGGTAATATTTGTACTACAAATATTGGGCTGACTTTTAAACCGAGTGAAGTTCAAGAAACAGGAATACCTATCTATAAGGCTAATAATATTAAAAACGGGAAAATTAGCACACTAGATTTAGCCTTTGTATCTGAAAAAACAATAATAAAGGAAAATGAGTGGCTAAACAAAAATGATATTTTAATGGCTGTTAGAAGTGGTAGTAAGCAACTTGTCGGAAAGACAGCTATTGTCGGAAATTTAAAGACGAAAACGAGTTTTGGTGCATTTATGTCAGTAATTCGTCCTATATCCGTTTCCTCTACTTTTATGAACTATTTTTTTCAATCAAGTCATTTCAGAAGTCAGCTTGACGATGCAAACACAACTACAATTTTTCAAGTTACTCAAAAAATGTTAAAGGAAACTCTCCTCCCCCTTCCATCCCTCGCCGAACAAAAACGGATTGTTGCTCAAATTGAACGAGCCTTGAAAAAGGTTGAAATTTACGCTGAAAGCTACAATCAACTACAAAAGTTAGATAAAATTTTTCCAGATAAACTAAAAAAATCTATTCTTCAATATGCTATGCAAGGAAAATTAGTTGAACAAGACCCAAATGATGAATCAGTCGAAGTTTTACTTGAAAAAATACGAGCAGAAAAGCAAAAACTCTTCGAAGAAGGCAAGATTAAAAAGAAAGATTTGGAGATTTCTATTGTTTCCCAAGGAGATGATAACTCTTATTATGAGCAGTTACCGAGAAACTGGATGTTTTCAACTCTAGATAGTGTCTCCAATCTCTACACTGGAAATAGTATTAACGCTACTGAAAAGAAAAAATATTTTTCTGGAGTAGATGGGATTAATTATATTGCAACCAAGGATGTCAATTTTGATAATACTATTAATTATGATAACGGCATTAGAATTCCCGATAACTATTTGTCAAAATTCAAAATTAGCTATTTCAATTCTGTATTGTTGTGCTTAGAAGGTGGTAGTGCTGGACGCAAAATAGGATTGTTGAAACAAGATGTCTGCTTTGGTAATAAGTTGTGTAATTTATCATTTTACTACGGAGAAAATAAATTTCTTTATTATTTTCTTCAAAGTCCACAATTTTTAAGTGATTTCCAAAAAAATAAATCTGGAATAATTGGAGGTGTTAGTATTAAAAATTTAGGTAATATCCCTATTCCTATATTACCCATAAACGAACAAAATAGAATCACTCAGAAAGTTGAGAAACTTTTTGAAAAAGTAAATCAATTTTAGCGACAATTCTCTTTTGTTCTAAAACTGAAGGAATACCTATTATTTTAGATTTTAGATACGAATAATGTCGAGCATAGCCCCTGTTCCTAACAAATAATAGCGTATAGTCTAAGTGGTATTTTAAAAATTTTGCAGATAAGTAAATTGGAGACAGAATTTTTACTCCGTCTGCACCAACAACAAAAGGGAAGTCTATAATCTTAAGATTTCTTGTATGGTCACCAAATATTACAACGTCTGTTTTATAGTCTAGAATCTTAGAAAAATTATTAGAAAATCCTTCAACTAATATTTTAGATTGACTAACTACTGGAATCTTGCCCTCTTTTACAATTTCAGACTGTTTTATTTGATAAGGCTTAGCTGAAATAGTTGTTACAATTTTTTCTAAAGGAGCTAGCAACCAAGTTGATCTTCTTGGAAAATCTATTTCAATTTTAATGTTATTCAGATAATAAGAGCCATAATCACAAAAAATAGCAGATAGTCGATTTGACCACCTGTTATTTTTTTACCAATTAACAATTTTATCTACAATATTTTGTTGTTCGGTAGCTGTTTTTCTTAGATAAATTCGAGTAGTTTCTATACTTTCATGTCCCATCAAATCTGCTAGTAAAGCAATATCGTTATACTTCGCTAAAAAATTCTTAGCAAATAAATGCCTAAAAGAATGAGGGTAAATTACTTTAGGATTCATTTTGTATTTATCAGCATAATTTTTTAACTGTTGAGCAACTCCTCTTGCTGTAATTGGTTCATTAAATTTATTCAAAAATAAATAACCACTTCGGCGATTTTCTGATTCTAACCAACTAAGACAACTATTTCTTAATTTTTTAGGAATGTACAGTCTACGAATTTTACCACCTTTTGAGTAAATGTCAAAATAACCGATTTCTACATGCTCTACTTTTAGTTTAATAAGTTCACTTACACGAGCCCCAGTTGCACCTAAAAACCAAACAACAAAATGCCATTTTAAAATACCATCTTTTTTCAAACTACGTTTAAGAAAAAGGTAATCAGCATGGCTAATGACATCTTCTAAAAACGGTTTTTGCTGTACTTTGACAAATTTTAATTTCAAATCATCGTGGCCAATAAAAGACAGATATTTATTTACTCCTTGTAGTCGCAAATTGACAGTTTTAGGTTTAAAATTGTCTAATAAATATCCTTTGTATTCAAATAATTCTTCCATTTTGAGTTCGTAATTCTCCAAGAAAAATCGAACACCATAAAGGTACGAACGCACAGTATTTTCAGCTAAACCAGCTTTCTTCAAATGTAATTCAAAATCTTTCAACGTAAAACTCCTATCTTATGTTTGATAGAAATTCCACCGCACGTAAAACTATTATACTAAATTAGTGCGTCAATATGGGCGAAAGATTGTTCGATTTTATCAACGATTCTAGTTTGTTCGGATAGTGGGGGGAGGGGGATAAGAATAGAAGCAACTTTATCACTATTTAAGTTTTTTACAACAGCTCCACTAATTAGAGATAGAAATTGAGAATAAACTACATTTGATGAAAGAATATAGAATAGGTAATCTTTATTTAATGAGTTTTCATAGTTCGAAATAGCCAACCATCCATCGTGTATTGCACCATCAACATTCAAAATATAAGGTCTACCAAAACTCATAGAATTAGTTAACAAAAATGTACCTTTTTTTACAAATCTAGTTTTGTTAAGCCCTGATTTTTTAATTTTTTCTTTAACATTATTTATATACTTTTCACCCTTTTCGGTATCACCTATTTTTATCCAATTTATTCCATCTACTTCAGAAGTAAGATAATCTTTGATTGGTCGTGGAGAGCCACCTCTGACAATTTCAACCAATGTAGAAAACCTCACCCACTCCCAACTTTCTGGTATTTCATAAGGCACTTCCTCATAATAAGAGTTATCATCTCCTTGGGAAACAATAGAAATGTCCAAATCTTTCTTTTTAATCTTGCCTTCTTCAAAGAGTGTTTGTTTTTCTGCTCGTATTTTTTCAAGTAAAACTTCGACTGATTCATCATTTGGGTCTTGTTCAACTAATTTTCCTTGCATAGCATATTGAAGAATAGATTTTTTTAGTTTATCTGGAAATTCTTTATCTAGCTGTTCTAGTCTATTATAACTTTCAGCATATTCATCTACTTTTTCTAAAGCTGATTCGATTACTTCTACTATTCGTTGTTGTTCAGCTAGCGGAGGCAATAACATAGGAACTTCATATTTTAAAAATTTTATTGAAGCTAAATTTTTTATCGCTGAACCTATAGAATGGTCTTTTAGTGTATTAATCAAACTCGTAAACATCCATTTAAAATACTGTGAATCTATTATATCTGAGTTTAACGTAAGTTTTAATAATGCTTGATTTATAACTCCATTATAATAATTTGAAGGTATTTGAAAGATTTCTCCAATAGTACCTGCACAAGATATTAAAATATCTCCTGCTTTTATTGAAAAATTTTTTAAACGTATATAATCACTCTCTTTTAACCAATAGTCTCCATAATCTATAGTTTTTCTTATAGCATTACCTTGTTCATAAACCTTATATGTATGTTCTCCTTTTGGAACAAACATTGACTTTGTTATAGAACTACCAAAAGGACCTCTTTTTATTGAGCCGTCCTCTAATGCACAAATATCTGGTAAATAAACTATGGCCCATCCTTTAGGTATATTATGTTTAAACTCTTTTATACTTCCATCAGCGAACTTCTCATAATGTTTCCCATCATCACCACGAAATATCTCGGTTTCCTTTTTATCTCGTTTGATTTTTCCTTCACTGATGAGTTTTTCTTTTTCAGCTTTAATTCTCTTTAACAATTCACTTGCAGGTTCGTCATTGGGATTTTGCGGCACTAATTTCCCTTCCATCGCTCTTTGGAGAATACTTGCTTTAAGTTGTTCTGGTGTCATTATTTGTCCTCCAACAACTGCAAAATATCAGCTAATACATTATCAATCTTATGATTTAAAGTTGCTCTTTCCGCTTGATAATTCTGAATCAACTCAAAGGGATTTAAGATTTCCTCTTCCTCTTTTGGAAAACCACACTGGTCTAAATTATAATTCAACTCAGCCAATTCACTAGGTGTAAATGATTTAGATTTGTAGAACTTACCTTCCAGAATCTCTTCACGATTTTTCCACCAGTCACGAACAGGATTGAAGTGTTCTGACTTCATCGGTTTAGTTTTCGAGAAATTTTTATAACCATCTGGCATATCTAAACGATAAAACCAAGTTTCTTCTGTTTTCTTTGTTTTATCAAAGAAAAGAATGTTCGTATGGATTCCTGTATACGGTGCAAAGACACTATGAGGCAACCTAATAATCGTATGCAAGTTGAACTCATCTACCAGTTTTTGTTTCAAGCGAGTTTTTACACCTTCACCAAATAGAAAACCATCAGGTAAAATAACTCCAACACGACCATTTTCTTTCAAACGATACATAATGACAGCCATAAATAAATCAGCCGTTTCAGAACTCCGTAATTCTGCTGGAAAGTTATTTTTTATTGTTTCTAATTCTGACCCTCCAAAAGGTGGATTCATCATAATAATGTCAAATTTTTCATCATCCGTATATTCACGAACATTTTTCTCCAAAGTATTTCCATGAACAATTTTAGGGTCATCAATTTCGTGAAGAAACAGATTTGTAACTGCTAAAAGATGAGGAAATGCTTTCTTTTCAATACCAAAAACAGCTGTATTATATTTTTTGGTATCTTCACTAGTTTTACGTTGACTACTTAAACGGTTCAGAGTCGAAGTCAAGAAGCCTCCTGTTCCGCAAGCAAGGTCTGCCATTGATTCTCCAAGTTTTGGGTCAAGAACTTCGGCAATAAAATCAGTCGCTGCACGTGGCGTATAAAATTCTCCTGAGTTCCCAGCATTTTGAATATCTTTAAGAATTTTTTCGTAAATATCATTAAACGAATGACGATCTTCAGGGCTATTGAAATCAACTTCATCAATAACATTGATGACTTGGCGTAACAAGACGCCATTTTTCATATAGTTGTTCGCATCTTCAAAAGCTGATTTAACAATCGTTTTTCGAATAGGCATATTTGAAGTTATTTCAAGCTCTTTCAACTCTTTGAATAACTTGTTATTGACAAAATCAAGTAATTCATCGCCTGTCAATACCCGTTCCCCATTTTGAGCATGAGCCCAATTTCGCCATTTTAATTCCTCTGGGATAATTGACTCATACTCGTCTTCTTCTAATTCCCAAACCATTTCACGGCTATCATAAATTTTTAAGAATAATAACCAAGACATTTGCTCAATACGTTGAGCATCACCATTAACACCAGCATCGTTTCGAGTGATATCTTGAATTCTTTTTACAAATGATGTAATTGACATACTTTCCTTTCATTAAGCTACTGTAAATAGCTCTTGCTCCAATTCTTTAATTGCTTGTAAATATCGTTTTTTATCTCCAAAATAAGTATTGATGATTTTGAAGGTTCCACCATATATCTGAAATTCTGGAAGTTTTAATGTTTCAATGCTTTCGAGTTCTCCAATACCTTTATCCATGTATTTGTCCAGTAAAATTTCCAAAACAGCACGCGCTTCCTCACTATATTTATATAAATATCCGCTTTGTTTGAGTTTATTGATACGTTCTGTTTTGGTTAATTCTTTTTGACCATAGGCAAGTTTTAGGAGTAAATCAAAATCATCGATTTCTTGTTCTGATATTCCCTCCGACTCTCGAATAGCATCTAGATAAACTCCTTTTTTATAAAGTTCGTCTAAGATAAGCTTCTTTTTATCTGCCGTATGCCAAACTGTAATAAAATCGTTCAAAGTGGCGTAGCTACCTAAGATATTCTTCCGAGTGTAGTCGGTCAGGCTTTCGGTAATCAGTTTCCCGTTTTCGTCCAATACTTGAACAGTCGAATTAAGAATGGTAACCTGCTTATCTCTAACGATATATTTTTCTATTGGGTCACCACCTTCGTTTACAAAACCAGGTGTAGTACCATTATTTGTTTTTGCGCCCGTTTCCAGAACCTTCACTGGTTCACCATCAAAATCAGGGTCAGCAAACAAATTGGTAACATTTCGAAAATCAATAATCGTAAAAAATTCTTTCCCCTTTTGAGGATAAAGACGTGTGCCACGACCAATAATTTGTTTAAATTCAGTCATGGATTGGATATTAGAGTCTAAAACAATCAAACGACATGTTTTAGCATTAACTCCTGTCGTTAATAATTTAGACGTTGTTACAATAGCGGGAAAATTAGAATTGACATCCATAAAGTTATCCAGTTGAGCTTTTCCTTCAGCGTTGTCACCAGTTACTTGCATGACATAACGATAGTCTTCTTGGACTAAGTCTAGATTCTCTTTTACAAGTGCAGCACGCATTCGCTCGGCATGGTCAATATCAACACAAAAAACAATTGTTTTATCAAATCGTGCATTGTTTTGCTTCATATAATCAGAAACAAACTTGGCAACTCTTTGCGTTCTATCATCAATGACAATGGTTTTGTCAAAATCTTTTCTGCCGTAGTACCTATCTTCTATTAATTGTCCGTTAGCATCAACTTTTCCAGTTTCTGGACGATAACCATCCACATCCACATCTAAATTAACCCTCATAACACGATATGGAGCCAAAAAACCATCCTCGATTCCCTGTTTTAAACTATAAGTATAGATTGGTTCACCAAAGTATTCCATATTGGAAGCATTCTTGGTTTCTTTAGGAGTAGCGGTCATCCCAATTTGTGTAGCAGAACTGAAATAATCAATCACTTTACGCCAGTTACTGTCTTCCTTAGCTGAGCCACGGTGCGCTTCATCAATTACGATTAAATCAAAGAAGTCTTTATCAAACTTTTGATAATGTGTTTCAGTTCCATCTTCACCAGTTAGTTGCTGATAAAGTCCTAGATAAATTTCAAAAGAATTTAATTTTTCAGGAGCAGTCAAAAGTTTTGGTGTAATTTTCGTCATTACCTTTTCGAATGGCTTAAAGTCTTCAGCCATCGTTTGGTCTACTAAGATGTTTCTATCCGCTAGGAATAAAACTCGTTTAGCCAAACCAGCTTTTCGAAGGCGATGAATAATTTGAAAAGCCATGAACGTTTTCCCTGTTCCTGTTGCCATCACAAACATTACTCGTTTTTGTCCTCTGGCAACTGTTTCAATAGTACGGTTGATAGCTATTTGCTGATAATAGCGTGGCGTTTTCATTGAGAAGGCGTCTGTATAGTATGGAGTTGAGATAGCTTCTGTAATTTCGTACGTCAATTCTTTTTCCTTCGTCATACGAGAAAATAATTCTTCACGAGTAGGGAATTCGTCTAACTCCAGCTCACGTTCTTCTCTCGTGATACGGTCGTGTTCAATAAAGCCATCACCATTCGAAGAATAAACAAATGGAACATCTAAAATCTCTCCATATTCAATAGCTTGTTGTAATCCTGCTCGAACGCTGTGTTTATTATCCTTTGCCTCAACAATTGCAATTCGAGTTCCAAATTGGTAATACAGTGAATAGTCTGATTTTTTTCCTTCTTTACGACGAGCCTTATCTCCTCTAACCTCAATTCGACCATCAGTGAAGTATTCTTCGTAAGCGATATGCTCACCATTTTTCCATCCTTTGGATACAATAGCAGGAGTGATGAAATTTGCTTTAATATCCTCCTCGCTCATTTCTTTCTTAGACTTTATAAACTCAACCATATTGAACCCTCCGCACTCTAAAAATCTACTTCTCCATAAAATAAACTATCAGAACAAATTATACTTCTATTATATCATACTTATAAAAATACTCTGCTAAATTGTTGAAAATAAGTATACAATATACTTTAGCATCGCGTCAGATTATCTCCGCATAACGCCGCTATTTTTCGCTGTTTTCGGCAGGCGACTTATTATCATTCTACAAGCACTTTCAGTCGGGCTGGTAAGCTATTTTTCAAAAATAAATAATCACATTTAAACATTTTGAAAGTATAAAATATCTACATCAGCCATTCAAAAACTGGTGTAAATTTTACTATAATATTTTGGTTTTGATAAAGATTTTTTTATGTCAAACGGATTTTAACGAGGCGGATGCTTCCTATTTTGCTTCTCTTTTTAGCTCTACTACCGGTTTTCACAAAGTTTGTCACTGGAGGTAGTTCTTTCAGTTGGGAAGTATTTTTGATTTTAGAAATAGAGGTTGGGAATTGATAGGAGCAGGTTCTTGTTCGATTCTTCGTAAATCGTCTTCTGATTTACTTCCAGAGGATCAAGTCTATATGAGTAAAGGGCTCAGATGGGAAGTTATGCAATCTAGACTTCGTTCATGTACAGTTGCTTTCTCAGGTGGTCTTGTTGTTTGTATGAGTTCGTTTAGAGAAGAACTGTCGCAATCTTTCTTTGTCATTTTTGCTCTATATGACATTATGATTTCTTATCTAATCTATGGTTATTTCAGACTAAAAAGGAAATACCAAGTAGATGGAAGGTAGGGTTCTAGGTCTTCAGACTGATTTTTAGCACTCTTGATAAAAGAGTGCTAATTTTTCGAGTTTTTGTCTTGACATTCTCTTTTAAGGGTGTATAATAGAATCATAAGTTAGCACTTGAGTGTGTCGAGTGCTAATCGATCAGGCAGAGAGGAGTGATGAGATGGTTACAGAGCGTCAGCAGGATATTCTAAATCTGATTATTGAAATCTTTACCAAAACGCACGAACCTGTCGGATCCAAAGCCTTGCAAGAGTCTATTAACTCTAGCAGTGCAACCATTCGTAATGACATGGCGGCTCTAGAAAAGCAAGGGTTGCTTGAGAAGGCCCATACTTCAAGTGGTCGGATGCCAAGTGTTGCTGGTTTTCAGTACTATGTAAAACACTCACTGGATTTTGACAGATTGGCTGAAAATGAGGTATATGAGATTGTCAAAGCCTTTGATCAGGAATTCTTCAAATTGGAGGATATTCTGCAAGAGGCTGCTAATCTACTGACAGACTTGAGTGGCTGTACGGTAGTAGCACTGGATGTTGAGCCGAGCAGGCAGCGTTTGACAGCCTTTGATATCGTTGTTTTGGGCCAACATACAGCCTTGGCGGTATTCACCCTAGACGAGTCGCGAACGGTTACCAGTCAGTTTCTGATTCCAAGGAACTTCTTGCAGGAGGATTTGCTGAAACTGAAGAGCATCATTCAGGAACGTTTCCTCGGCCACACCGTTCTAGATATTCACTACAAGATTAGGACGGAGATTCCGCAGATTATCCAGCGTTACTTTACAACAACGGACAATGTCATCGATCTCTTTGAACATATCTTTAAGGAAATGTTCAACGAAAACATTGTGGTGGCGGGCAAGGTTAATCTCTTGAATTTTGCCAATCTAGCAGCCTATCAGTTCTTTGACCAACCGCAAAAGGTGGCTCTGGAGATTCGTGAGGGGTTGCGTGAAGATCAGATGCAAAACGTCCGTGTTGCAGATAGTCAAGAGTCCTGTCTAGCTGACCTAGCGGTGATTAGTAGCAAGTTCCTCATTCCTTATCGGGGAGTTGGAATTCTAGCCATTATCGGTCCAGTCAATCTGGATTACCAACAGCTAATCAACCAAGTCAATGTGGTCAATCGTGTTTTGACTATGAAGTTGACAGATTTTTACCGCTACCTCAGCAGTAATCATTACGAAGTACATTAAAATTGAAATCATTAAAGGAGGCGAAAATGGCCCAAGATATAAAAAATGAAGAAGTAGAAGAAGTCCAAGAAGAGGAAGTTGTGGAAACAGCTGAAGAAACAACTCCTGAAAAGTCTGAGTTGGACTTGGCAAATGAACGTGCGGATGAGTTTGAAAACAAATACCTTCGCGCTCATGCAGAAATGCAAAATATTCAACGCCGTGCCAATGAAGAACGTCAAAACTTGCAACGTTATCGTAGCCAGGACTTGGCAAAAGCGATTCTCCCTTCTTTGGATAACCTAGAGCGTGCACTCGCAGTTGAAGGTTTGACAGATGATGTGAAGAAGGGCTTGGAAATGGTGCAAGAAAGCTTGATTCACGCTTTGAAAGAAGAAGGAATCGAAGAAATCGCAGCTGACGGTGAATTTGACCATAACTACCATATGGCTATCCAAACTCTCCCAGCAGACGATGAACACCCAGCAGATACCATCGCCCAAGTCTTCCAAAAAGGGTACAAACTCCATGACCGCATCCTACGCCCAGCCATGGTAGTGGTTTACAACTAGGCAATTCTGACGGTAGCTAAAGCAACTCGTCAGAAAACGGCAATCGCTATGGCGTTTGTTTAGCCTACTTACAAACTCGTCGTCGAAATAAAATCGATTTGACTCCTAGTGTCGCAATTTACATAATAATAGAAAACTTGTCCGAAACGACAATAAACTATGAAGAAAGATAAGAGGCAAGCCGGAGGCTTGCAAGGAAGATATTTCCCACCGTGGTGAAAGTTTCAGTAGCTTCTGCTACTGAAACAGGGGATTTTTGAGACAATAGGCTCAAAAATAAGTGATGAAATCCCGGAGGGAGTTGCTCACGTCCCCACCACTTAAGGGAAATATCAAAAATAGAAAATTAACTAACAAGGAGAAAAACACATGTCTAAAATTATCGGTATTGACTTAGGTACAACAAACTCAGCAGTAGCAGTTCTTGAAGGAACTGAAAGCAAAATCATCGCAAACCCAGAAGGAAACCGCACAACCCCATCTGTAGTTTCATTCAAAAATGGAGAAATTATCGTTGGTGACGCTGCAAAACGTCAAGCAGTTACAAATCCAGATACAGTCATCTCTATCAAGTCTAAAATGGGAACTTCTGAAAAAGTTTCTGCTAACGGAAAAGAATACACTCCACAAGAAATCTCAGCTATGATTCTTCAATACTTGAAAGGTTATGCTGAAGACTACCTTGGTGAAAAAGTAACTAAAGCAGTTATCACAGTTCCAGCTTACTTCAACGATGCTCAACGTCAAGCGACAAAAGACGCTGGTAAAATCGCTGGTCTTGAAGTAGAACGTATCGTCAACGAACCAACTGCAGCCGCTCTTGCTTACGGTTTGGACAAGACTGATAAAGAAGAAAAAATCTTGGTATTCGACCTTGGTGGTGGTACATTCGACGTATCTATCCTTGAATTGGGTGACGGTGTCTTCGACGTATTGTCAACTGCAGGGGACAACAAACTTGGTGGTGACGACTTTGACCAAAAAATCATTGACCACTTGGTAGCAGAATTCAAGAAAGAAAACGGTATTGACTTGTCTACTGACAAGATGGCAATGCAACGTTTGAAAGATGCAGCTGAAAAAGCGAAGAAAGACCTTTCTGGTGTAACTTCAACTCAAATCAGTTTGCCATTTATCACTGCAGGTGAAGCTGGACCTCTTCACTTGGAAATGACCTTGACTCGTGCGAAATTTGACGATTTGACTCGTGACCTTGTAGAACGTACAAAAGTTCCAGTTCGTCAAGCCCTTTCAGATGCAGGTTTGAGCTTGTCAGAAATCGATGAAGTTATCCTTGTTGGTGGTTCAACTCGTATCCCAGCCGTTGTAGAAGCTGTTAAAGCTGAAACTGGTAAAGAACCAAACAAATCAGTAAACCCTGATGAAGTTGTTGCCATGGGAGCTGCGATCCAAGGTGGTGTCATTACTGGTGATGTTAAAGACGTTGTCCTTCTTGATGTAACACCATTGTCACTTGGTATCGAAACAATGGGTGGTGTCTTCACAAAACTCATCGACCGTAACACAACAATTCCAACATCTAAATCACAAGTCTTCTCAACTGCGGCAGACAACCAACCAGCCGTTGATATCCACGTTCTTCAAGGTGAACGCCCAATGGCAGCAGATAATAAGACTCTTGGACGTTTCCAATTGACAGATATCCCAGCTGCACCTCGTGGAATTCCTCAAATCGAAGTAACATTTGATATCGACAAGAACGGTATCGTGTCTGTTAAGGCTAAAGACCTTGGAACTCAAAAAGAACAAACAATTGTCATCCAATCTAACTCAGGTTTGACTGACGAAGAAATCGACCGCATGATGAAAGATGCAGAAGCTAACGCTGAAGCAGATAAGAAACGTAAAGAAGAAGTTGACCTTCGTAATGAAGTAGACCAAGCTATCTTTGCGACTGAAAAGACTATCAAGGAAACTGAAGGAAAAGGTTTCGACGCAGAACGTGACGCTGCCCAAGCTGCCCTTGATGACCTTAAGAAAGCTCAAGAAGACAATAATTTGGACGACATGAAAGCAAAACTTGAAGCATTGAACGAAAAAGCTCAAGGACTTGCTGTTAAACTCTACGAACAAGCCGCAGCAGCTCAACAAGCTCAAGCAGGAGCAGAAGGCGCACAAGCAACAGGAAACGCAGGCGATGACGTCGTAGACGGAGAGTTTACTGAAAAATAAGATGCAAAGCCCGTTAAAACCTCACAGTGAAAATAGGAAATCTGACGCAGAAACTTTAGTTTCTAGAAAGATTTGTCTTTTTCACCAAGAGGTTAGGGAGTGCTCGATTTAGCATTACTAGTTTGATTTTTAAAACTCGAACGTCGTAATGATAGGAAGAAATCCAGAGGTTGCAACCCAGCCTCTGTTTTTCGGTAAAAAGGGCCTAAACCTGATTTATTTGGGGTTTGTCTCATCAATATGAAATACAGGAATTGAACCCGGCCAAAATCGAGGTTTGATTCAAAATATCAATAGAAAGGAACAGAGGTGTTCAGGGAATTGAACACGGGTTCCCAAATTTATTACTCAATATAAAAGAAAGGAATTGAACCCGACCTAAATTCTCGGAAAAAAGATAAATCTGCCTAGGAGCATCGCTCCAGCGTCAGATTTCCTATTTTTCAGTCGAATTTTACGGTCTTGGTATCTTGTATGAACAATACTGAATTTTATGATCGTCTGGGGGTGTCAAAAAACGCTTCGGCAGACGAAATCAAAAAGGCTTATCGTAAGCTTTCGAAAAAATATCACCCAGATATCAATAAGGAGCCTGGTGCTGAGGAAAAGTACAAGGAAGTTCAGGAAGCTTATGAGACTTTGAGTGACGACCAAAAACGTGCTGCCTATGACCAATACGGTGCTGCTGGAGCCAATGGTGGTTTTGGTGGAGCTGGTGGTTTCGGCGGTTTCGATGGGGCAGGAGGCTTCGGTGGTTTTGAGGATATTTTCTCAAGTTTCTTCGGCGGAGGCGGTGCTTCGCGCAATCCAAATGCTCCTCGTCAGGGGGATGACCTCCAGTATCGTGTGAACTTGACCTTTGAAGAAGCTATTTTTGGAGCTGAAAAAGAGGTTAAATACAATCGTGAAGCAAGCTGTAGTACATGTAATGGCTCAGGTGCTAAGCCAGGAACAAGTCCAGTTACTTGTGGACGCTGTCATGGCGCTGGTGTCATTAACGTCGATACGCAGACTCCGCTTGGTATGATGCGTCGCCAAGTAACCTGTGATGTCTGTCATGGTCGCGGAAAAGAAATCAAAGATCCATGTACAACTTGTCACGGAACAGGTCATGAAAAACAAGCCCATAGTGTACATGTAAAAATCCCTGCTGGTGTGGAAACCGGTCAACAAATTCGCCTAGCAGGCCAAGGTGAAGCAGGCTTTAACGGTGGACCTTATGGTGACTTGTATGTAGTGGTTTCTGTGGAAGCCAGCGACAAGTTTGAACGTGAAGGAACTACTATTTTCTACAATCTCAACCTCAACTTTGTCCAAGCAGCTCTTGGTGACACAGTTGATATCCCAACGGTTCACGGTGATGTTGAATTGGTTATCCCAGAGGGAACTCAGACTGGTAAGAAATTCCGCCTACGTGGCAAGGGAGCTCCGAGTCTTCGTGGTGGTGCAGTTGGTGACCAATACGTTACAGTTAATGTCGTAACACCGACAGGCTTGAACGAACGCCAAAAAGCAGCGCTTAAAGAATTCGCAGCTGCAGGTGATTTAAAAGTCAATCCAAAGAAAAAGGGATTCTTTGACCATATTAAAGATGCCTTTGAAGGAGAATAAAAGTAAAAAGAGCCGTTGGGCTCTTTTTGTTTATAGATTTTTTAAGACTTTTCTTAAGTGATGACGGACGGTAGCGATCTTCTTCGAAGTTCCATACCTAAACTTTGAGCCTAGGTCTCAAAGTTTCCGAACATCTGAAACCAAACTGTTTCAGGTGTTTTCATTACGGCGGAAAATCTTCGATTTAGTTATGAAATGGTGAATGAGTTGCCTAAATTATGATGTATAGTTGATGGGATATAACTTGTTTACCTTTTAAAAAAGAGCAGAGTAGCTCTTTTTACTTATCTTCGATTTCCTGTGTTTCTTTGATCACAGCTAGTCTAGTCTGGATATCTTTTTCCAAGACCTTAAACTTGTAGGTGAGGTCTTCTTGGTATTCCTTGATGAGTTCTTTTTGCTGGTCGATGATTTGCAGGCTGTTTTGGATAATATCTACATCATCCTTGATAGCTTGAACGCGGTCAGTGGTATTCAAGACTTCATCTGTGATGGTTTGGCGATTTTTTGTGACCAGATAACTTCCGGCTGCAGCTCCTGCAAATAGCAGTAGGTTGGATAATTTCATGGCAACTCCTTAGGCGTTTTTGATAGTTTCAGCGACTTGAGCAAGTTTGTCAAAGTCTGGTTCGTGGGCGATAAAATCAATCTTGAGGTCATCGTCCGCACTGTAGCGAGGCACGAGATGAACGTGGGTATGAAAGACTGTTTGACCAGCGATTTCTTCACAGTTGGCAATGATATTCATACCAGCAGCCTTGGTAGCTTTCATGACTTTTTGAGCTACTTTTGGTACTTGGGCAAAGAGTTGGCTGGCGCTAGTAGCATCCATTTCTAAAAGATTGCGATAGTGTTCCTTTGGCACGACCAAGGTGTGTCCTGGTGTCACTTGAGAGATATCAAGAAAGGCAAGAACCTGCTCATCTTCATATACTTTTGAAGCAGGAATTTCCCCTGCAATGATTTTACAAAAAATGCAATCTGACATAAAATCTACCTCTACTGTATTGAATTTTGATATAATATAGCTACATTATACCAGATTTGGAGAAAATATGTTAGAAATTAAAAACCTGACAGGTGGCTATGTTCATGTTCCTGTCTTGAAAGATGTGTCCTTTACTGTTGAAAGTGGGCAGCTGGTCGGTCTGATTGGTCTCAATGGTGCTGGGAAATCGACGACTATTAATGAAATTATCGGTCTGTTAACACCCTATAGTGGTTCTATCAATATCAATGGCTTGACCCTGCAAGAAGATGCGACAAGTTACCGCAAGCAGATTGGCTACATTCCTGAGACACCTAGTCTGTATGAGGAACTGACCCTCAGAGAGCATATCGAAACGGTTGCCATGGCTTATGGTATTGAGCAGAAAGTGGCTTTTGATCGAGTAGAACCTTTATTAAAAATGTTTCGTCTGGATCAGAAATTGGACTGGTTCCCTGTTCATTTTTCAAAAGGGATGAAGCAGAAGGTCATGATTATCTGTGCTTTTGTGGTGGATCCGAGTCTCTTCATCGTGGATGAGCCTTTCCTTGGGCTCGATCCGCTGGCTATTGCAGACTTGATTCAGCTTTTGGAAGTGGAAAAGCAAAAAGGCAAGTCTATTCTCATGAGTACCCACGTGCTGGATTCGGCTGAGAAGATGTGTGATGCCTTTGTCATTCTCCACAAGGGAGAGGTGCGCGCTAAGGGAAATCTCTTGCAACTGCGCGAAGCCTTTGATATGCCTGAGGCTAGTTTGAATGATATTTACTTGGCTCTGACCAAAGAGGAGGACCTATGAAAGACTTGTTTTTAAAGAGAAAGCAGGCTTTTCGTAAGGAGTGTCTTGGTTATTTGCGCTATGTTCTCAATGACCACTTTGTCTTGTTCCTGCTTGTCCTGCTGGGCTTTCTAGCCTACCAGTACAGTCAACTCTTGCAAGACTTTCCTGAAAATCATTGGCCTATCCTTTTATTTGTAGGAATTACGTCTGTTTTACTTTTGCTTTGGGGAGGAATTGCCACCTATATGGAGGCTCCAGACAAGCTCTTTCTCTTAGTCGGAGAAGAGGAAATCAAACTCCATCTCAAGCGTCAAACTGGCGTTTCCCTAGTCTTTTGGCTCTTTGTCCAGACCCTTTTCTTGCTGTTATTTGCGCCTTTATTTTTAGCAATGGGCTATGGCTTGCCTGTTTTTCTGGTCTATGTGCTTTTATTGGGAGTAGGTAAATATTTCCTCTTTCGTCAAAAGGCCAGCAAATTTTTCACTGAAACTGGACTGGACTGGGACTATGTCATTTCCCAAGAAAGCAAGCGTAAGCAAGTCTTGCTTCGTTTCTTTGCCCTCTTTACGCAGGTCAAGGGAATTTCAAACAGCATTAAGCGTCGTGCCTATCTGGACTTTATCCTAAAGGTTGTTCAGAAGGTGCCTGGGAAGATTTGGCAAAATCTCTATCTGCGTTCTTATCTGCGAAATGGAGACCTCTTTGCCCTCAGTCTCCGTCTGCTCCTACTTTCCTTGCTGGCGCAGGTCTTTATCGAGCAAGCTTGGATTGCGACAGCAGTGGTGGTTCTCTTTAACTACCTCTTGCTCTTCCAGTTGCTGGCCCTCTATCATGCCTTTGACTACCAGTATTTGACCCAACTCTTTCCACTGGACAAGGGGCAAAAGGAAAAAGGCTTGCAGGCGGTAGTCCGAGGATTGACCAGTTTGGTCTTAGTAGTGGAATTAGTTGTTGGGTTGATTACCTTCCAAGAAAAACTAGCCCTTCTAGCCTTACTGGGAGCTGGTTTGGTTTTACTAGTCTTGTACCTACCTTATCAGGTCAAACGTCAGATGCAGGACTAACATTGTCTATATGACACTAAAAAAGAAGTTGAGTTCAGTTTGTCTCAGCTTCTTTTATTTTCTACAAGAGAATGGTTGGACCGTAGAGACTTAACTTGGTCTTGACTTGGTCAAAGTGGAAGCGGTCATAGGCCCGCCAAGCGGCGCGAGTAGGAGCATCTGGATCAAGAGCGCTGAGTCCCATGAGAAGACTGGAAGTCTGGTAAAATTTTTCCAGTTCAATCAAGACTCGATTATCGACTGTCTCAGTCTTGGCTAGAAAACCAAGAATAGAGTTTAATTGCTCCTGAAAGCGGACGTCGTCAGCGGTTGCCTGTTTGCATGCTTGGTAGGCTTTGTTTAAGTCAGTAATCAAAGTCTGAGCTCTTTTGATAGGGTCTGTATCTGTCATGAGAATTCCTCCTTTAATCTGGGTGCCAGTCTTGATTCTAGCAACTGTGTTTTGATACTGTCAGTTTATCACTTTTATCTCCTTTTTCACCAAAAAATCTTTAATTGCCCTTGAAATTTCCTGAATGGTACTGTTAAGATTTTATGATAAAATAGTTGTAAGATTATCATGCTTATTTGAGGAACAAGATACCTTTCAGGAGCGTTGAAGGCCTATTTAGGATTTGATGGGCTTGTATCAAAGTATTTTTGCTATTCTCTTTTTAGGAAGAAATTGAAACAAGGAGAGTAAGAAGATGAGAATATTTGTTTTAGAGGATGATTTTTCCCAGCAGACTAGGATTGAAACGACGATTGAGAAACTCTTGAAGGAACATCAGATCACTCCCAGTTCTTTTGAGGTATTTGGGAAGCCAGACCAGCTGCTGGCAGAGGTGCATGAGAAGGGGGCCCATCAGCTATTCTTTTTGGATATTGAGATTCGAAATGAGGAGATGAAGGGGCTGGAAGTGGCTAGAAAGATTCGGGATCGAGATCCTTATGCCCTGATTGTCTTTGTGACGACTCACTCGGAGTTTATGCCCCTGTCCTTTCGTTACCAAGTGTCTGCTTTGGACTACATTGATAAGGCCCTTTCGGCAGAGGAGTTTGAATCTCGGATCGAGACAGCCCTCCTCTATGCCAATAGTCAAGACAGTAAAAGTCTGGCGGAAGATTGCTTTTATTTTAAATCAAAATTTGCCCAATTCCAGTATCCTTTTAAAGAGGTTTACTATCTCGAAACGTCGCCCAGAGCCCATCGTGTTATTCTCTATACTAAGACGGATAGGCTGGAATTTACAGCGAGTTTAGAGGAGGTTTTCAAGCAGGAGCCCCGTCTCTTGCAGTGCCATCGCTCTTTTCTCATCAATCCTGCCAATGTGGTTCGTTTGGATAAGAAAGAAAAACTGCTTTACTTTCCCAATGGTGGAAGCTGTATGATAGCGCGTTATAAGGTCAGGGAAGTGTCTGAAGCTATCAATAACTTACACTGAGTGAGGAGAATTTATGTATATTTTTTGGATGATATTGTATTCACTAGCTATTATTGGGCTAGAAATTATCATGTTCTTTAAGGTAGATGGAATTAGTCTCACTTTCGATAGAATTTTTAAGGCCTTTCTTCTAAAATTTCTTCTAGCAGCAATTGTTACAACTTTTAAATTTTTAGTCTTGACTGACTATCTGTCATACTTTATAGAACCCTTGTTCGGCATCAGCTTATCTCTCTTATTGTTAAGAGGGCTTCCTAAAAAACTCCTTTTCTTTTATGGTCTCTTTCCAATTGTATTGATGGATATCTTTTACAGAAGTGTTTCCTATTTTGTGTTTCCGTTTTTGGGGCAAGGGATTGTAGATGGAGATGGAAATCCTCTCTTTTTGTTGATTATGCTATTCGTTTGCTTCATAGTATTAGTCTTTTTGAAATGGTTGGACTATGATTTTACTAGATTGAGAAAGGAGTTTCTCGATAAAGGTTTTCAACAGTCCCTGACTAAGATTAACTGGATAATGGGGGCTTACTTTCTAGTCATGGAAAATCTGTCTTACTTTGAATATGCATACGATATCCAATCAAAGACTGTTCGCCATCTTATCCTAGTTTTTTACCTCCTCTTTTTTATGGGGATTGTCAAGAAATTGGATACCTATTTGAAGGACAAACTCCATGAGAGATTGGACCAAGAGCAGGCCTTGCGCTACAGAGATATGGAACGCTATAGTCGGCATATAGAGGAACTTTACAAGGAAGTCCGGAGCTTTCGCCATGACTACACTAACCTCTTGACCAGTTTACGTCTGGGTATTGAAGAGGAGAACATGGAGCAGATAAAAGAGGTCTACGACTCCGTCTTAAAGGATTCCAGTGAAAAATTGCAGGACAATAAATATGACCTTGGACGACTCGTGAATGTTCGTGATAAAGCCCTCAAAAGTCTCCTAGCAGGGAAATTTCTGAAAGCCAGAGATAAGAACATTGTCTTTAATGTCGAAGTTCCAGAGGAGATTCAGGTAGAGGGGATGAGCTTGCTTGATTTTCTAACCATTGTGTCTATCCTTTGTGACAATGCTATTGAAGCCAGTGTGGAAGCCAGCCAACCTCATGTTTCAATCGCCTTTTTAAAAAATGGAGCACAGGAGACCTTTATTATCGAAAACTCCATCAAAGAAGAGGGCATAGATATTTCTGAAATCTTCTCCTTTGGAGCCAGTTCTAAAGGGGAGGAGAGAGGAGTTGGTCTCTATACCGTTATGAAGATTGTGGAAAGTCATCCTAATACCAGTCTAAATACCACCTGCCAAAATCAAGTCTTTCGTCAGGTTTTAACGGTTCACTAGATGTCAGTTGATGATTAGAAGACTTGTGGAAAGAAGTATCGCCTGTAGTCATCAATTAAAATGCCAGAGTATCTGAGGTATATTAAATGAATAAGAAATCCTTTTTTATCATCTGTTCTACGTTGATTATAGCATCAAATCTTCTCATGCTTTCCGTTGTGAACAAGGGAGAAGAAACAGGGAGCAATCTGTTTGTGATTGCTATAGCCTGTGTTTTACTACCAGCCTTTTTATATGCGGTTGAAAATCAACTGACTCCATTGGTAAGAGTAGAATCAATACTCCTGATTCAGTTGACAGTTATATCCCTACTCCGTCTTATCAACAGAATAGGGAGTACGCCTGAAATCCTCAACATTATCATTACCCTTATCGCTTTGGCAAGCGGGACAGCTGCTATCCTTGTTGCGATTATGAAAATATATGAGAACATACGGAAGTGAGGGTGAGTAGTTCTCTATTTTGTATTTTCACATTGTCAAGTTCCCCCAGGGCAAGTATGTTTTTCATGCTTGCTTTTTTAAATTTTTTACAATTCAAGATGTTTTGATGACCATTTATGATTTGAGTGATCCAAGGTCAAAACGAGTGCTATACTAACAGTGTAAAGGTTGAAGCAGGAAGTATGATAAATCACAAGTTAAGGAAGCGGTGGCTTCGTTCGTGGAAGTGGTAAATTAGAAAAAATATCTTGTTAAGGAGTTGAAAAAAGAACAAACTATGAAAAAAACGATTTCTATCTTTAAAAAAATAATTACTTGTTTTTTACTTACTTTTGCTATTCAAGTTGTACCATTAACTGTTGTGAGACAATTTTATGACGGAGTGATAGGAGATGTGTTCAGTGTTGGTGTCTTCTTTCTATCTTTCTTTATATGCTTAACCATTCTTGTATATCTTATTAAGAGCTGGGGTGATGAGACTACTTTAGATTGCTTGCCAATCAAATGGGTAGAATTGAAATAGATTGTTCTTGCTTATCTGGCTAATCTGGTTTTAGTAGTTGGTTTTATATTTTTCACGACCGTTCTTGGAAAAGTCCATGATAATACTAGTTCTTTAAGGTTTTTTCAACATTTGGAAACAAGTGGTTTCTTGTACATAGTTCTATTCTGGTTGTCAACTACTTTCACTCAACCTCTTTTGGAGGAGATACTCTTTAGAGGAATCATTTTAGGAAGTTTAGAAAAATATTCTCCCATAGTTGCTATTATCCTTTCGGCTGTTCTTTTTGGATTTGCTCATGACGGAGAAATGCTCTCTCAACATCTAGTGTCAGGAATTGTATTAGGAATTCTCTATATAAAGCGGAGAAATCTATATTCCTGTGTAGTTGTACATGGTTTGATGAATGCTACTGTCACCTATCTCTTTTTTCTGGCTACTTAGGTTTTGAACCGGTGAGTTTGTGTAGTTCTTCGTCTAATAATATATGAAAGGAGCAAAGAAATGAAAACTTTTCTTGCTAAAAAACGGAACATCTTTCTTGCAAGATTGTTCCTAGGTCAGTTGCCCTTACTTGTCTCCACTTATCTATTTCTATCTCGTCAGTTTTTAAATTTTTCCTTGGTTTTCCAATTTCTCTTAGTGGTTATTAACTTAGCTTCCATTTTGGTTACTGTTTACCTCACTAGGGAGATGAGGATAAGAGAGTTTGAAGATGATGATTTGGTTAGTCCTAGAACCAATCAACTCATGTATATCGGCTTGACAGGTTTTATGTCTATTATTTGTTTGTATAGAGGTATCACAGCAGGAGAATCCTACCAACAACTAATCGCTTATATTGGAGCGGTTCTCTGCTTGCTTATCATGCTTCTGCTCATTTGGGGTTTGAAGTATTATAAAAAGTAGGGGAAGAGTTTTCTTCTTAATCTGGGGCTAGTCTATAGACTGGCAGGAGGAGGTCCCCATGTATAAACACTTATTTTTTCTAGATTCAAAAACCTTAGACTGGTTGACACCTTATATTCTGGTCTTGGCTTCTGACACCATTGCTTTTAATGTTTTTGTGCTAACCTTTGTATCTGTGGTGGTCTTTTATTTCCTAAATCCCATGTTATCTTTAATGGCTATCTTCTTAGGGGCTGGCTATGTGGTCGGATTTTGGTTGCTAAAATGGTTTGTTTTGGAAAGGTTAGAGTTAAAGGATGACTTGTAGGGAAGTTTGTTTGTTGAGGAGGCTAGTTTTATGGAGTTTTTTGATAAATTTCATGCCTTTTGTTTTGGATTTTTAGTACTACTAATCGTCATTACAGTTCCTTATACGATTAACCACGGGGATTTTTTTCAAAATGAATCTGAATTGATTATTGTAAGTCTTCTTGTAACTTCGCTGAGTGTTACTTATGCTAGAAAGTTTGAAATGATTTCTTTTGGGATGTTAAGCAAGAAAGACCTTTTGCTTTTCATTGCAATCTTTCTTCTAAGTGTACTTGAGACGCTGGTTTATATTCATTTCTTCGCTGTTTCTTCTGGCGCGGGAGTTCAACACTTGGCGGAAGTCAGCAGAGGAATTTCCCTGTCTTTGATTTTGACTTCCTCAGTTTTTGGACCCATCCAGGAGGAACTCATTTTCAGAGGACTTCTTCAAGGTGCCGTTTTTGACAATTCTTGGTTAGGGCTTGTACTGACTTCCTCTCTCTTTTCTTTCATGCATGGACCTTCTAATGTGCCTTCGTTTATTTTTTATCTACTTGGGGGGGTGTTGCTGGGCTTTGCTTATAAAAAGAGCCAAAACTTATGGGTTTCTACTCTAGTCCACATGTTTTACAACAGTTGGCCACTTTTATATTATTTATAAAAATCATGAAAAGGTAAGTAGGAGATTGTGCTTACCTTTTTCTTTCTATAATGATAACCCAAACGACTCCAGAGGCTTTTCTTTGAGAATCGGGTTAGAGCGGTTGACGAATAGGCCAAAAACTAGTAGAATAGTAAGGAAACTTTATACGGAGGAAAGAAATGGATTTGGGTGATAATGAGCTAACACTGACTCCCATACCTGGGAAAAGTGGCAAGGCTTATATGGGTAGCTATCCTGATGGGAAGCGCATCTTTGTAAAAATGAACACCTCTCCAATCCTACCTGGTCTAGCTAGAGAACAAATTGCTCCACAATTATTATGGAGTCGCCGTTTGGCAGATGGGCGTGATATGTGTGCTCAAGAATGGTTGACAGGCAAAATATTGACCCCCTATGATATGAATCGTAAGCAAATCGTCAATATTTTAACCCGCCTACATCGCTCACGTCCTTTGATGACACAGTTGAGTCGTTTGGGATATGCCATGGAAACACCTGTAGATTTACTACAGTCTTGGCAAGAAACGGCTCCAGATGCTTTGCGTAAAAATCATTTTATCAGTGAAGTGATGGCTGATTTACGTCAGACTATTCCAGGATTTAGAGAGGATCATGCGACTATTGTCCATGGAGATGTACGACATAGTAATTGGATTGAGACAGACAGTGGCTTGATTTATTTGGTAGATTGGGATTCGGTTCGCTTGACCGACCGCATGTTTGATGTGGCCCATATGCTCTGCCATTATATTCCAGAACATCAGTGGAAGGAATGGTTGACCTACTACGGTTACAAGTACAATCAAACGGTATTAAATAAATTGTATTGGTACGGTCAATTGTCTTATTTGAGCCAGATTTCCAAGTATTATATGAACCAAGATTTAGAAAATGTCAATCGGGAGATTCATGGCCTGCGTCACTTCCGAGACAAGTATGGAAAGAGAAGATGAGAGTTAGAAATCGTAAAGGGGCGACAGAATTACTAGAGGCAAATCCCCAGTATGTGGTCCTCAATCCCTTGGAAGCCAAGGGAAAATGGCGGGACTTGTTTGGCAATGACAATCCTATTCATGTGGAAGTTGGAAGTGGAAAGGGTGCCTTTGTTTCAGGTATGGCCAAGCAAAACCCTGACATCAACTATATCGGGATTGATATTCAAAAGTCTGTTTTGAGCTACGCTTTGGACAAGGTGCTTGAAGTTGGAGTGCCTAACATTAAGCTCTTGTGGGTAGATGGTTCTGACTTGACTGACTACTTTGAAGACGGTGAGATTGATCGCTTGTATCTGAATTTTTCAGATCCTTGGCCTAAAAAACGCCATGAAAAGCGCCGTTTGACCTACAAAACATTCTTGGATACCTTCAAGCGTATCTTGCCTGAAAATGGAGAAATTCATTTCAAAACGGATAACCGTGGCTTGTTTGAGTACAGCCTAGTGAGCTTTTCTCAGTATGGCATGAAGCTCAATGGTGTCTGGCTTGATTTACATGCCAGTGATTTTGAAGGCAATGTCATGACAGAATATGAGCAAAAATTCTCCAACAAGGGTCAAGTTATCTACCGAGTTGAGGCAGAATTTTAAGAAATAGCCTAAAATCAGGCTGTATAAGTGCTTTTGCTTTACATAAGTTGGCAAACGTGCTATACTAGTAGCAAGAATATGAGAAAGAGAGGCGGGGAAATATCTTCGCCTCTTGCTTATGAGGAGGTGGACGCAATCGCAACAATCGTAGAATTAGTCAGAGAAGTTGTAGAACCTGTCATAGAAGCGCCTTTCGAACTCGTGGATATCGAGTATGGAAAGATTGGCAGTGACATGATTCTCAGTATTTTTGTAGATAAACCTGAAGGAATTACCTTGAACGACACGGCAGACTTGACAGAAATTATCAGTCCTGTCTTAGACACCATCAAGCCAGATCCCTTCCCAGAACAATATTTCCTAGAAATCACCAGTCCAGGCTTGGAACGTCCTTTGAAAACCAAGGATGCTGTCTCTGGAGCGGTTGGGAAATACATTCATGTCGGGCTCTACCAAGCCATCGATAAGCAAAAGGTCTTTGAAGGAACCTTGTTGGCCTTTGAAGAGGACGAGTTGACCATGGAATATATGGACAAGACGCGTAAGAAAACCGTCCAAATTCCATATAGTTTAGTATCAAAAGCACGTTTAGCAGTTAAATTATAGAAAAAGAAAGGATAGCTTTTGAGGATTCAAAAGTGAAGAAAACATGAGTAAAGAAATGCTAGAGGCCTTCCGCATTTTGGAAGAAGACAAGGGAATCAAAAAAGAAGATATCATCGACGCAGTAGTAGAGTCGCTTCGTTCCGCTTATCGCAGACGCTATGGTCAATCAGACAGCGTAGCTATTGACTTCAATGAAAAAACAGGTGACTTTACAGTCTATACTGTCCGTGAAGTGGTTGATGAAGTATTTGATAGCCGTTTGGAAATCAGCTTGAAAGATGCTCTTGCCATCAATTCAGCCTATGAACTTGGAGATAAAATCAAGTTTGAAGAAGCACCTGCTGAGTTTGGTCGTGTAGCAGCCCAATCTGCCAAACAAACCATCATGGAAAAAATGCGCAAGCAAACACGTGCCATCACTTACAATACTTACAAAGAACATGAGCAAGAAATCATGTCTGGTACAGTAGAACGCTTTGATAATCGCTTTATCTATGTTAACCTTGGCAGCATCGAAGCCCAATTGTCAAAACAAGACCAAATCCCTGGAGAAGTTTTTGCTTCTCATGATCGTATCGAAGTTTATGTCTACAAGGTTGAAGACAACCCTCGTGGTGTTAACGTCTTTGTTAGCCGTAGCCATCCAGAAATGATTAAACGCTTGATGGAGCAAGAAATTCCAGAAGTTTATGATGGAACTGTTGAAATCATGAGCGTAGCTCGTGAAGCTGGTGACCGTACTAAGGTTGCGGTTCGTAGTCACAATCCAAACGTAGACGCTATCGGTACAATTGTTGGACGTGGTGGAGCGAATATCAAGAAGATTACTAGCAAATTCCACCCAGCTCGCTATGATGCTAAGAGCGACCGTATGGTGCCAATCGAAGAAAATATCGACGTTATCGAATGGGTAGCTGATCCAGCTGAATTTATCTACAATGCCATCGCTCCTGCTGAGGTTGATCAAGTTATCTTTGATGAAAACGATAGCAAACGTGCCTTGGTGGTTGTTCCTGATAACAAGCTTTCTCTTGCTATCGGTCGTCGTGGACAAAATGTTCGCTTGGCGGCTCACTTGACTGGTTACCGTATCGATATCAAGTCTGCTAGCGAATTTGAAGCCATGGAAGAAGCTGGTTCGGTAGATTTGGGATCAGAAAACGATACTGTAGAAGAATAAAAGCTGCTAGAGGAGGGAAAGATGAAAACGAGAAAAATCCCTTTGCGCAAGTCTGTTGTGTCTAACGAAGTGATTGATAAGCGTGATTTGCTCCGTATTGTCAAGAACAAGGAAGGACAAGTCTTTATCGATCCGACAGGTAAGGCCAATGGCCGCGGCGCTTACATCAAGCTAGACAATAAAGAAGCCCTAGAGGCTAAAAAGAAGAAGGTCTTTAACCGTAGCTTTGACATGGAAGTGGAAGAAAGCTTTTATGATGAGTTGATCGCTTATGTGGATCACAAAGTGAAAAGAAGAGAGTTAGGACTTGAATAAGCAAAAGATAAGCAATCTCTTGGGACTTGCTCAGAGAGCAGGGCGTATCATATCGGGTGAAGAATTGGTGGTTAAGGCCATTCAAGATGGCAAGGCCAAGTTGGTCTTTCTAGCCCATGATGCTGGACCCAATCTGACCAAGAAGATTCAAGATAAAAGTCATTATTATCAAGTAGAAATTGTAGCCGTGTTTTCAACACTGGAATTAAGCATAGCAGTCGGGAAATCGAGAAAGGTTTTGGCTGTAACAGATGCTGGATTTACAAAGAAAATGAGGTCTCTTATGGAATAGAAGAGGAGGACATGATTTGTCTAAGAAAAGATTGTACGAAATCGCAAAAGAACTTGGAAAAGAAAGCAAAGAAGTTGTAGCGCGTGCAAAAGAGTTGGGCTTGGATGTGAAAAGCCACTCATCAAGTGTGGAAGAAGCTGTCGCTGTAAAAATCGCTGCCAGCTTTAAACCTGTTGCTCCGAAAGTAGAAGCAAAACCTGCAGCACCAAAAGCAAGTGCAGAAAAGAAAGTCGAGAAATCTGAACCAGCTAAACCAGCTGTAGCTAAGGAAGAGGTAAAACCAGCTGATCCAGTCGCTCCGAAGGCAGAAAAAGTAGCAGCTAAACCGCAAAGCCGTAATTTTAAGGCTGAGCGTGAAGCCCGTGCCAAAGAGCAGGCAGAACGACGCAAGCAAAATAAGGGCAATAACCGTGACCAACAACAAAACGGAAACCGTCAGAAAAACGACGGTCGCAATGGTGGAAAACAAGGTCAAGGAAACCGCGACAATCGCCGTTTTAACGACCAAGCTAAGAAACAGCAAGGTCAGCAAAATCGTGGTAATGAGCGCCGTCAACAAGAGGACAAACGTCCACATCAAGCGGCTCCACGTGTTGACTTTAAAGCCCGTGCAGCAGCCCTAAAAGCAGAGCAAAATGCAGAATATGCCCGTTCAAGTGAGGAACGTTTCAAGCAGACTCAGGCTGCCAAAGAAGCCTTAGCCCAAGCAAACAAACGCAAGGAGCCAGAGGAAATCTTTGAAGAAGTGGCTAAGTTAGCTGAACAAGCGCAACAAGTTCAAGCAGTGGTTGAACCAGCTCCTGTAGCTAAAGAAGCGCCAGTGGATACACGTCGTAAAAAACAAGCTCGACCAGACAAAGAACGTGATGATTATGATCACGAAGAAGATGGTCCTAGAAAACAACAAAAGAATCGAAGTAGTCAAAATCAAGTGAGAAATCAAAAGAATAGTAACTGGAATAACAACAAAAAGAACAAAAAAGGCAATAACAAGAACAACCGTAATCAGGCTCCAAAACCTGTTACAGAACGTAAATTCCATGAATTGCCAACAGAATTTGAATATACAGATGGTATGACCGTTGCGGAAATCGCAAAACGTATCAAACGTGAACCAGCTGAAATCGTTAAGAAACTCTTTATGATGGGTGTCATGGCCACACAAAACCAATCCTTGGATGGAGAAACAATCGAACTCCTCATGGTAGATTATGGTATCGAAGCCAAACAAAAGGTTGAAGTGGACAATGCCGACATCGAACGTTTCTTTGTCGAAGATGGTTATCTCAATGAAGATGAATTGGTTGAGCGTCCACCAGTTGTAACCATCATGGGACACGTTGACCACGGTAAAACAACCCTCCTAGATACCCTTCGTAACTCTCGTGTTGCTACAGGTGAAGCAGGTGGTATCACTCAGCATATCGGTGCCTACCAAATCGTGGAAAATGGTAAGAAGATTACCTTCCTTGATACACCAGGACACGCGGCCTTTACATCTATGCGTGCGCGTGGTGCATCTGTTACCGATATTACTATCTTGGTCGTAGCGGCAGATGACGGGGTTATGCCTCAGACAATTGAAGCCATCAACCACTCAAAAGCGGCTAACGTTCCAATTATCGTAGCTATCAACAAGATTGATAAACCAGGTGCCAACCCAGAACGCGTTATCGGTGAATTGGCAGAGCATGGAGTTATGTCAACTGCTTGGGGTGGAGATTCTGAATTTGTTGAAATCTCAGCTAAATTCAACCAAAATATCGAAGAATTGTTGGAAACAGTCCTTCTTGTGGCTGAAATCCAAGAACTTAAGGCAGATCCAACAGTTCGTGCGATCGGTACAGTTATCGAAGCTCGCTTGGATAAAGGAAAAGGTGCGGTCGCAACCCTTCTTGTTCAACAAGGTACCTTGAATGTTCAAGACCCAATCGTTGTCGGAAATACCTTCGGTCGTGTCCGTGCTATGACCAATGACCTTGGTCGTCGTGTTAAGGTTGCAGGGCCATCAACACCAGTTTCAATCACAGGTTTGAACGAAGCACCGATGGCGGGTGACCACTTTGCCGTTTACGAAGATGAAAAATCTGCGCGTGCAGCAGGTGAAGAACGTGCCAAACGTGCTCTCATGAAACAACGTCAAGCTACTCAACGTGTCAGCCTTGAAAACCTCTTTGATACCCTTAAAGCTGGTGAACTCAAGTCAGTTAACGTGATCATCAAGGCCGACGTACAAGGTTCTGTTGAAGCCCTTTCTGCCTCACTTCAGAAAATCGATGTGGAAGGTGTTAAAGTTACTATCGTTCACTCAGCGGTCGGTGCTATCAACGAATCAGACGTAACCCTTGCCGAAGCTTCAAATGCCTTTATCGTTGGTTTCAACGTACGCCCTACACCACAAGCTCGTCAACAAGCAGAAGCTGACGATGTTGAGATCCGTCTCCACAGTATTATCTACAAGGTTATCGAAGAGATGGAAGAAGCTATGAAAGGGATGCTTGATCCAGAATTTGAAGAAAAAGTTATTGGTGAAGCAGTTATTCGTGAAACCTTCAAGGTGTCTAAAGTGGGAACTATCGGTGGATTCATGGTTATCAATGGTAAGGTTACCCGTGACTCTAAAGTCCGTGTTATCCGTGACGGTGTCGTTATCTATGACGGTGAACTCGCAAGCTTGAAACACTACAAAGACGACGTTAAGGAAGTTACAAACGGTCGTGAAGGTGGATTGATGATCGATGGCTACAATGATATCAAGACTGATGATGTGATTGAGGCCTACGTCATGGAAGAAATCAAGAGATAAGATTTTTTGCTCCTTTCTTAGGTGGTGAGGGACGCAAGCAAACCGATGGTTTCATTGCTTATTTTTGAGCCTAGAGTCTCAAAAATCCCCTGTGATGGGACTGATAAATCAGTTCCATCACTTTCACCACGGCGAAAGAAGCAGATGATTTCAAATTGAACTTCGTTCCAATTTGAAATGAAAATCAATAAATTTAAAAATAGCTAGGTCTGCTGGCCTAGCTTTTGGTTCAAAGTAGAGAAAGGAATATCATGGCAAATCATTTCCGTATGGATCGTGTGGGCATGGAAATCAAGCGTGAAGTCAATGAGATTTTGCAAAAGAAAGTCCGTGATCCGCGTGTCCAAGGCGTGACCATCACAGATGTTCAGATGCTAGGTGACTTGTCTGTTGCCAAGGTTTACTACACCATTTTGAGTAACCTTGCTTCAGATAATCAAAAAGCCCAAATCGGGCTTGAAAAAGCAACTGGTACCATCAAACGTGAACTTGGTCGCAATTTGAAATTGTACAAAATCCCAGATTTGACTTTCGTCAAAGACGAATCCATCGAATATGGAAACAAGATTGACGAAATGCTACGCAATCTGGATAAAAACTAAGAAGAGGGGCAACCCTCTTTTTTGGTGGAGGAAAAGGCAATAAAACATGCTGGCGGAATCTTTCCAGAGTTAAACATTATTAAAAAGCTTTATAAAATTCAACTTGTATGATATTATAGGACATGAAAGAGTGAGATAAAACGATTTTTCAGCGATAGCCAGCAAGGCTGGTATCGTTAATATTTTGAGACTGTAGTTAAACGAGGGAAGATAAGATGGGACTCATAAAAATTCTAGCTAAAACTTACGGGAATTACTTTTTGACCATGCAAGGTGTAAAAGTGATGAAAACGATAAAGAAAGATGACCATGCCGTTGTCGGTCTAGGGAAACTTTTTATTGCCGACAAGTTAATGGATACGGCTCGGTGGCTCATCAAGCCAGAGGAGAGAGAATGAAATTTTTCTGGGGACTTCTTGCTATTCTTTTTATCAAACCGATTATTGGGATTGTGAAATTCGTTTGGATGATCATCTCTTTTGCGCTCCAATTGCTGTTTTACAAGCTATTATTTAAAATATTGGATTGGCTCTTTAAACTTATTTAGATGGTCATCCAAGTCGTGGGGAACTAGCAAGTCTTGTACTGCTAGTTTTTTAATCTCTTTCCATATGGTATAATATAAGCAGTAAAATCATTTTAGAATATTCAATGGAGGTCGTCATGGACAATATCATCGATGTGTCAATTCCCGTTGCAGAAGTGGTGGACAAGCATCCAGAAGTCTTGGAAATTCTAGTGGAGCTAGGTTTTAAACCTCTTGCCAATCCCTTGATGCGCAATACAGTCGGTCGCAAGGTATCGCTCAAACAGGGTTCTAAGCTTGAAGGAACTCCTATGGACAAGATTGTCCGCACACTGGAAGCAAATGGTTACGAAGTGATTGGATTAGACTGATGGCAGATGAACGGATTCATGTCCTGCGGGATATTTTGTTAGAATTGCATAATGGTGCCTCTCCTGAGTCGGTTCAGGAGCGCTTTGATGCGACCTTTACAGGTGTGTCAGCCATCGAGATTTCTCTCATGGAGCATGAGTTGATGAACTCAGACTCAGGTGTCACCTTTGAAGATGTCATGGAACTCTGTGATGTTCATGCCAATCTTTTTAAAAATGCTGTTAAGGATGTCGAAGTTGCAGATACCGAGCACCCAGGTCACCCAGTTCGGATTTTCAAAGAAGAAAATCTAGCCCTCCGTGCGGCCTTGATTCGCATTCGGAGATTGTTGGATACCTATGAGTCTATGGAAGATGAAGAAATGCTGGTGGAGATGCGTAAGGGCTTGGTGCGTCAGATGGGACTTTTGGGGCAATTTGACATCCACTACCAACGTAAAGAAGAACTATTCTTTCCAATCATGGAGCGCTATGGACACGATTCACCTCCAAAAGTTATGTGGGGAGTGGATGACCAGATTAGGGAACTCTTTCAAACAGTTTTAGCGACAGCCAAGTCACTACCTGAAGTGTCGATTTCCACTGTAAAAGATGTTTTTGAAGCCTTTGCGACAGAGTTTGAAAGTATGATTTTCAAGGAAGAGTCCATCCTTCTTATGATTCTCCTTGAATCCTTTACTCAGGATGACTGGCTTCAGATTGCGGAGGAGAGCGATGCCTATGGCTATGCTATCATCCGTCCGTCAGAAAAATGGGTGCCAGAACGTCAAAGTTTTGTTGAGGAAAAGAGTGCAGAGGAGTCTATACAGCTAGATACGGCAGAAGGTCAAGTTCAACAAGTTATCGATACGCCAGAAGGGCAGTTTACCATTACCTTTACCCCTAAGGAAAAGGAAGCAGTGATGGACCGTCATAGTCAACAGGCTTTTGGGAATGGCTATCTTTCAGTCGAGCAGGCTAATCTCATCCTCAATCACCTCCCTATGGAGATTACCTTTGTCAATAAAGACGATATTTTCCAGTATTACAATGACAATACGCCGGCTGATGAGATGATTTTCAAACGGACGCCGTCCCAAGTTGGGCGCAATGTTGAACTTTGTCATCCACCTAAGTACTTGGACAAGGTCAAGACTATCATGAAGGGGCTTCGTGAAGGTACTAAGGATAAGTATGAAATGTGGTTCAAGTCGGAGTCGCGAGGTAAGTTTGTTCACATCACCTATGCAGCAGTGCACGATGAAGATGGGGAATTCCAAGGTGTGTTGGAATACGTTCAGGATATCCAGCCCTACCGTGAGATTGACACGGACTATTTCCGTGGATTAGAATAAGGAGAAAAAATGAGTTACGAACAAGAATTTATGAAGGAATTTGAAGCCTGGGTCAATACCCAGATTATGATCAATGACATGGCGCACAAGGAAAGCCAAAAAGTCTACGAAGAAGACCAAGACGAGCGTGCCAAAGATGCCATGATTCGCTACGAAAGTCGCTTGGATGCTTATCAGTTCTTGCTTGGTAAGTTTGAAAACTTCAAAGCAGGCAAGGGATTCCATGACTTGCCAGATGGCTTATTTGGTGAGCGAAATTATTAAACGAGATAGATTCTTGATTTTTTACTAAAATCTTGATAGAATATTTATATTAAATCCTTGTCAGAGCAGGGTTTTTTTATTGAAAGGATTTTATCATGTCAAAGAAACTCAATCGTAAAAAACAATTACGAAATAGCCTCCGTCGTGCAGGTGCTTTTTCAAGTACTGTGACTAAGGTTGTAGAAGAGACAAAAAAAGTCGTAAAACGTGCTGAGCAGTCAGCGAGCCAAGCTGGTAAGGCTGTTTCTAAAAAAGTTGAACAAGCAGTCGAAGCTACCAAAGAGCAAGCTCAAAAAGTAGCCAATTCTGTAGAAGATTTTGCAGCAAACTTGGGTGGACTTCCACTTGACCGTGCCAAAACTTTCTATGATGAAGGCATCAAGTCTGCGTCAGATTTCAAAAACTGGACTGAAAAAGAACTCCTTGCCTTGAAAGGAATCGGCCCAGCTACCATCAAGAAATTGAAGGAAAATGGCATCAAGTTCAAGTAATTTTTCTTGTTCCTTGCATTTCCGTCAAAATCTTGCTACAATAGAGCCATTAGAGGTGTTTTGAATCCCGCATTTTACAGAAAGTGGCGGCGCTGAGAAGTCCACAAATGTGTCAAAACTAGTTGCTAATGGATGAAAAATTGAAATAAAAGTGTCTTTTTGTTTTAAAGACGAAAGTTGCGGGCAACTGCCCGAAATTGGGTGGTACCGCGGATAAATACATTCGTCCCTGTCATGTAGATGGCAGGGGCATTTTTTTATGGGAAGCGAGGGTTGAAGATGGAGCAAGCACAATTACCAGAACGATTAGAAACTGATCGGCTCGTCTTACGAGTCCGTACAATAGCTGATGCCGAGGCTATTCATGCCTATGCTAGTCTGCCAGAAGTTGCCTATCCAGCAGGCTTTCCCCCGTCAAGACCTTGGAAGATGAGATTTATTATCTAGAGCATATCCTTCCTGAGCGCAATCAAAAGGAAAATCTCCCAGCGGGCTACGGGATTGTCGTTAAAGGAACCGATAAGGTCATTGGTTCTGTTGATTTCAACCATCGCCACGAAGACGATGTCTTAGAAATTGGCTATACCTTGCACCCAGACTATTGGGGCCGAGGCTATGTGCCCGAAGCGGCACGTACCTTGATTGATTTAGCTTTTAAAGAATTGAACCTACACAAGATTGAACTAACTTGTTTTGGCTACAATATCCAAAGTCAACGAGTCGCTGAGAAACTTGGGTTCACCCTCGAAGCTCGCATAAGAGAGCGCAAAGATGCCCAAGGAAATCGCTGTGACAGTCTCATATATGGCTTGCTGAGGAGTGAATGGGAAACTAGAATTTGCTAGTTGAACTGTTCGAATATTTCGAACAGTTGGTATTTATTAAAGAATATCGAAATTGAGGTGAGAGGATTGGAAACAAGCCAGATTATTACTCTACTGAGTGGAGCAGGTCTAGGAGCTGTATTAAGTGCGATTTTAGTTTTTACTAATAATAGTAAAAGAAATCAACTTGATTATATTGTGAAAGAACGAACTGAGTGGAGGAAAAAAATTGAGGGTATTATTGAGGATCTTCAAATTTTTTCTAAACGCAGAAGTGCTTTTATAAGATTAAAGGGTCATATTAATCCCTATGGCTATAATCTTGATATTAAAAATACAAGAATTTATTTTATGAATGATGGGCATATTTGGGATAGTCTTACTAAGGGGAATTATAAAAATACTATCTACTTTTTAGAGCTTCTATTAAAACATGACTGGGAAAGAAGAAAGCAAGAGGCTAAGTTTCAATATTTAAATGCTTTATCATGGATAGTTCAAATATTTTTTTGTGTTTTTACTATCTACTTGGTATATTTAGTAGATTCAGATTTAACAAAGTCTGATTGGTCTCATGTAGCTCTAGGGGGGTTAAGTTATTCATTTTTAGCTTTTATGTTACAAGGATATATTGTTGGTTTTCTAAAAATAAATCCTTCTAAAAATCATCATGAGAAATTAATGGTCTTTTTAGCTTTTTTTGTTGCCCCTTACTTTATTAACTGGGGTACGGCTATAGTTTATACTACCTTTCTAAAGCATTTTTCAATTGCTTTTATCGCTTTATTAGGGATTTATATTTATGAATTCTATTATCTTCAATTGATATCAAATAGAGTAGATGAGGATTATGTAAAAGCAATAGAGCAATTTCAAAAGAAATCTTCGACCATAAAATCTTCAAAAATAGATGTTAAAGCTACTAAACTTAACAATGATATAATACGTCTAGAATCTAAAGTTTATAGTTTTGAAAACAGAAAAGTGGATTTAGAATTACTAGAAAAGGAACGAAGAAGGTTAAGAAAAAAATTAATAAGAAAAGAACAACCAAATATTTTTCGTCATCCAATACGATTTTATCGCTTTTTGAAGAACAAAAAACGGGTTTCAAAAATAGTTTTAAGAATACTAAATTAAGGAGAACACACATGTCTAAAGAACTTTCACCTAAATACAATCCAGCCGAGGTTGAGGCTGGTCGTTACCAAAAATGGCTTGATGCTGATGTTTTCAAGCCTTCAGGCGATCAAAAGGCTAAGCCTTATTCAATCGTCATTCCACCACCAAACGTAACTGGGAAACTTCACCTTGGTCACGCTTGGGATACGACTCTTCAGGATATTATTATCCGTCAAAAACGCATGCAAGGTTTTGATACGCTTTGGCTTCCAGGTATGGACCACGCTGGGATTGCCACTCAGGCTAAGGTTGAGGAGCGCTTGCGTGGAGAGGGCATTACACGTTATGATCTTGGTCGTGAGAAATTCCTCGAGAAAGTCTGGGAATGGAAAGACGAATATGCCACTACCATCAAGGAACAATGGGGCAAGATGGGGCTCTCTGTAGACTACTCTCGCGAGCGTTTCACTCTTGACGAAGGCTTGTCGAAAGCCGTTCGCAAGGTCTTTGTGGACCTTTACAAGAAAGGCTGGATCTACCGTGGTGAGTTTATCATCAACTGGGACCCAGCTGCTCGCACAGCCCTTTCTGATATCGAGGTTATCCATAAGGATGTCGAAGGTGCCTTCTACCACATGAATTACATGCTGGAAGACGGTTCACGCGCCCTTGAAGTTGCGACCACTCGTCCTGAGACCATGTTTGGGGACGTTGCGGTTGCGGTCAATCCAGAAGACCCACGCTACAAGGATTTGATTGGTCAAAACGTCATCCTTCCAATCGCTAACAAACTCATCCCAATCGTTGGGGATGAACACGCAGACCCTGAGTTTGGTACTGGTGTTGTGAAAATCACGCCTGCCCACGATCCAAACGACTTCTTGGTTGGTCAACGTCACAACTTGCCGCAAGTCAATGTCATGAACGACGACGGAACCATGAATGACTTGGCCTTTGAATTTGCAGGCATGGATCGCTTTGAAGCTCGTAAGGCAGTCGTTGCCAAGTTGGAAGAAATTGGTGCCTTCGTTAAAATCGAAAAACGTGTCCACAGTGTTGGTCACTCAGAGCGTACAGGTGTTGTGGTTGAACCACGCTTGTCTACTCAATGGTTCGTCAAGATGGACCAATTGGCCAAGAATGCCATTGCCAACCAAGACACAGATGACAAGGTAGAATTCTACCCACCTCGTTTCAACGATACCTTCCTCCAATGGATGGAAAATGTCCACGACTGGGTTATCTCTCGTCAGCTCTGGTGGGGTCACCAAATCCCCGCTTGGTACAATGCTGAGGGTGAAATATATGTCGGCGAAGAAGCTCCAGAAGGCGACGGTTGGACTCAGGACGAAGACGTCTTGGATACTTGGTTCAGTTCTGCCCTTTGGCCATTCTCTACCATGGGCTGGCCGGATGTCGACTCAGAAGACTTCAAACGTTATTATCCAACATCAACTTTGGTGACTGGTTATGATATTATCCCGTTCTGGGTATCTCGAATGATTTTCCAAGGTTTGGAATTTACTGGCAAATCGCCATTCAAAAATGCATTGATTCATGGTCTGATTCGTGACGAGGAAGGCCGTAAAATGTCTAAATCTCTCGGTAACGGGATTGACCCGATGGATGTTATTGATAAGTACGGAACAGATAGCCTGCGTTGGTTCCTTTCAAACGGTTCTGCACCAGGTCAAGACGTGCGCTTCTCTTACGAGAAAATGGATGCTTCATGGAACTTCATTAACAAGATCTGGAACATCTCTCGCTACATCCTCATGAACAATGAAGGCTTGACCCTTGAGCAAGCAACTGCCAATGTGGAAAAAGTTGTCAACAAGGAAGCTGGTAATGTCACAGACCGCTGGATTCTCCACAACCTTAATGAAACCATCGGAAAAGCTACTGCTAACTTTGATAAGTTTGAATTTGGTGTGGCTGGCCACATCCTCTACAACTTCATCTGGGATGAGTTTGCGGACTGGTACGTTGAGTTGACCAAAGAAGTCCTTTATAGCGATAATGAAGAAGAGAAAGTCATCACACGTTCTGTCCTCCTTTACACTTTGGACAAGATCCTTCGTCTCCTTCACCCAATCATGCCATTCGTGACAGAGGAAATCTTTGGACAAATCTCAGAAGGCTCTATCGTGACAGCAGAATACCCAACTGTCAATCCAGCCTTTGAAGACCTTGCTGCTCACACAGGTGTAGAAAGCCTCAAAGACTTGATCCGTGCCGTTCGGAATGCGCGTGCAGAAGTAAACGTAGCGCCAAGCAAGCCTATTACAATTCTTGTCAAGACAAGCGATAGCGACTTGGAAACCTTCTTTAACAGCAATGTCAACTACATCAAACGCTTCACAAATCCAGAACACTTGGAAATTGCATCAACCATCCCTGCACCTGAACTCGCTATGTCAAGCGTCATCACAGGAGCAGAAATCTACTTGCCACTGGCAGACCTCCTCAATGTCGAAGAAGAACTGGCTCGTCTCGACAAGGAACTGGCTAAATGGCAAAAAGAACTGGACATGGTCGGCAAGAAGCTCTCTAACGAACGCTTCGTAGCCAACGCCAAACCAGAAGTCGTCCAAAAAGAACGCGACAAACAAGCCGATTACCAAGCCAAATACGACGCGACCGTCGCACGTATTGATGAGATGAAGAAGTTGGTGAAATAAACACAGAAACACGGTGATGAGCCGTGTTTTTGTGGTATAATAGGGCGAATGGAGGTTTATATGAGAAGCATTAAAATACAAGGATTACATGATTCTAAGACGGTAAGTATACATTTTAATAATGCTATTAATATTTTTGTAGGAGAGAATGGTGTTGGTAAGACTACTGTTTTAAATATTTTATACTATTTATTAAGTGGTAACTATATTGAACTTAAAAAAATTAATTTTACAACAATCTCTATTGGATTTGATGAACAAGAGATAATTGAATTCTCAAAAGATGAAGTATTGGATTATATAGATTCTCCTTATGAAGATGAGATTTATTTGAAGTATTTATCATGGGAATTTAGAAATCTAGATTTCAGTAGTGTACTTAAAGCAAAAAGTATCCGTGGTGATGATATTGTATTTAAGAGATGGGCAAGAGATATAGATAAATCAATTATTGCCGAAGTAAAAAATTCTACTAATTTTAAAGATTTAAACTTGAGAGAATTGCACTCTAAAAATAGAGATACATCTAAAATGCCTTATAATTATTTTGTATATTGTATAGCAACTATATATGATAATTCACATATAAGTCATTCAAGTATTAGTGAGTATGTTAATCCTTTTAAAACTTTTGTTAGTAGAATAGAGGCTTTTAAAAAAGATAAAAAAATATTATACTTTCCGACTTATAGGCGAATTGAAGAAGAGATTTTTGCAAACAATGATATTACTAATTTACCATTCCGTGAAGAAATAAAAGAAAATTTGATTAATTTTGGAATGGAAGATGTCAAAAAACAGATTGACAATATTTTATATGGTATAAAAACAGTTACAAGCCAAAACTACGAACAAATGACAACAGGTTTATTAAATGAATATACTACGGATGATGATTTTGAATTTTCAGAACTGGAAAAATCTGATCCTGAAACAATTAGAATTGCATTGAGCCGTTTAGGTAGTAAAGTTGAAAAGAGAACAATTGATATTATTATAGATAAATTTAAAAAAGATAGTTTTTCAAAGGATAAAGATAAGTATCTTATGAATCTATTAAACAAAATTTTGGAAAATTATTCAAAATTAAGTGATATAGATAATAGAATTAAACGATTTGTTGATGTCGTAAACAAATACTTCATTAATAAAGAGTTTGTTTACAATCAGTCCTCTTTAGACATAGCTATTTATTCCAGAGAGAAGAAAAAAATTGAATTAAATCAACTATCTTCTGGTGAAAAACAATTGGTATCTATTTTTTCAAAAGTACTATTAGAAGATAAAGAAATTATTGTATTATTTGATGAACCAGAGTTGTCATTGTCAATTGAATGGCAAAAAGAATTCCTAGTGGATATCTCCAACTCTAATTCCTTATTCTTTCTAGTCGCAGTTACACATTCTCCTTTCATATTTGAAAACCTATTTGATAATGTTTCTGATTTTGAAGTTTTTAGTGGAGATAAGAATTATGACGAAGAATAGTCGAGCAGAGGAGATGAGAGAAAAATCTAAAAATGCGGCATCTGCATGGCTTGATTTTTCTCAAAGAAAAAATAAGAATATGGATATCTATCATTTCTTTTTTGAAGGCTATGATAGATTCTATTACTTTAATAAATTCAAAGAGGTTCATTATAGTTTGTTGAAAAGCTATCCTTTGTGTAATCAGTATGAATGTGGTGGAAAAAGCGAAGTTTTAAAAGTACATCAAAAAATTTGTAGAGAAGAATCATTGATTCCTAAAAATCAATTATTATTTTTTATAGATAAAGATTACGATAATGTAGGTTCATTGCAACCTTGTTATGAAGGAGTCTATCAAACCGATTTTTATTCAATAGAGAATTTTTATACTTCCTCTGAAGTCATTAAGAGAATTGTAGAGGAAGAAATTGGATACAATCGAGGAAGTATAGAGTTTAATGAATTAGTATCTAAATATGAAAAATTGCACCAGAGTTTTATTGATAAATTAACTGACTATAATTTATTCAGCATGTTGTGCATAAAATATGGTTTTCAGTTGAAATTTGAAGAATTCAATATTATTAATTGTATAATCATAAAAGATTTTTCTATAGAACTTATTAATGCGGGTATCGATGGGAAACCATTATATGATATAGATATTGACTATTTAATTACACGTTATGAAATTCAGTTAGTAAAAAAAATACGTAAGTTAAAAAATGAAGGTAATGATGTTAGTCGTTTCATAGGTCTATTAAATCTTTTTAAGTGTAAAAAAAGAGGTATTAAAAGATTTATCCAGTATTATAAACAAACTGAATCTTTTGATATTAATTACTTTTTTAGAGGAAAAGAAGATTTCAAATTTTTAGTTAATTTTCTTAGACAAACAGAATTTTCTTACGGATGTAAAACAAATTTATCTTTAAATTCTCCTGAAAAAACATTATTGTCTCATCTAGCAAAGCATGCAATTACTTCTCCTAGTTTGTTATCTTATTTTGAAGAAAAAATATCCAAATAATATTTTTTGATAATCTAAAATAAAGTCGTTAACAAATGTATATGTATTACTAAAGTTCTTAATTTAATAATTATTTAAAGTAATTCATAATGAACATTATTGCTCATAAAGCTGAATTTAGTATATAAGTTGATTATATAAATTTTAGATACAAGTTTACAAAAAAAGAATACAATATATTTTGAAAATCATTACTTTTTAACAAGATTTCATACTAAATGATAAGATTCTAGAAAGCAGGTTACTACATGACAAATTCTGTAAGTTCGAACCGACCTGAGAAGTACAACATTGCAGCCTTCTTCTCAGGTGTTGGGGGAATTGAGTTGGGATTTGAACAGACCAACGAGTTCAGAGTGGTGTATGCCAATGAATTTGATAAGTATGCGCGTCAGACTTATCAGTTAAACCATCCAGATACCTATTTGGATGGTCGTGATATTCACGATGTTCAGCCAGAGGACATCCCAGCTGAGCGCGTGGATGTGATTATGGGAGGTTTCCCTTGTCAGGCCTTTAGTATTGCGGGTTATCGCAAGGGCTTTGATGATGATCGTGGCGATCTTTTCTTCGAATTGCTTCGTATGATTGAGGGATGTAAACCTCGTGCCATCTTTATCGAAAACGTCAAGAACATGGTTGGTCATGACCACGGCAATACCTTCAAGGTTATTCGTGAAGCCTTGACCGAGAACAACTATTTCATCAAGTGGAAGGTTCTCAACGGAAAAGACTATGGAAATATCCCACAAAACCGTGAGCGGATCTACATTGTTGGCTTTGATACTAAGGAAGCTTATGACTTGTTTGAATTCCCAGAGGAAATCAAGCTGACGACTTCTCTTCAGGATGTGATTAACTTTGGTGATAAGCTAGACGAGGTTTACTACTACCGTGAAGGCAAGCAGAATTTCTACGACCAGTTGAAATTTGAAGTCACCAGTCAAGATACGGTTTACCAGTGGCGCCGTCAATATGTCCGTGAAAATAAAAATGGTGTTGTCCCTACTTTGACAGCCAATATGGGAACAGGTGGACATAACGTTCCATTAATTTTGACAGACAGTGGTGAGATTCGTAAGCTGACACCTAAGGAAACCTTTAATGTTCAAGGTTATCCTAAATCTTTTAAAATCCCTGAAGAGGTTTCCAATGGTCAGCTATATAAGCAGGCTGGAAACAGTGTGGTTGTTCCTGTGATTAAACGCATCGCAGGAAATGTTGCCAAGGCTTTGAACGAAAGCCAAGGAAAATCTCAGCTTGATCGTTCAGGAAAATTCGCCATTATCTACACTAAGATGAGTGGTCAATTTGAGGGCCAGTCCTATGTCAAGGATTTTGTAGATAGCTATGACCAGGCTCTTGAAAAAATCAAGTCTTATGACGATGGTCTAGCCCTTCTGTCCGGTGAAGATTATTTAAAATTGGTAAAAAAACGAGGAAATCTCGAATTTTACAGTATTAATTAACGAATATATAAGAGGGTTAGTGAAAAACTAATCTTCTTTTGATATACTGAAAATAGAAAAGAGGGTGCTTATGTGGGAACATCTAAAGTCTGAACAAAAAGACAAATACAAAACTTTAATTACCAACTTCGCTAGTTTGAGCCAAGCTTTCTCTCAAAAGGCAGAATCAGAAGATGAGGGACAAACAGAGAATTATGTTGCTCCGATTGTTAATTCTAAATTTCAAGAAACAGTCTTCCAGAAGGCTTTTAATGCGGTTGGGGAAGATATTGCAAATACCTCCTATGATGCCTCTGTCGTTGTGGATGAAAATCATAAATACTTAGTGGGAATTAAGTCTTTTGGGATTAATTCTGGAGACCAAAAAATCGCTCAGTTTAAGAAGGACTCTCAAGATTGGACGGACTTATTGGGTGATATCAAATTCCATGCAGATATATCAGCAGATAAAGAAACAGCAGACAAGAAAAACTATCAACGCTATGAAGAGTTGGCACGAAAGATTGCGACCTTAAGAAATCAGAGAATCGAATCTTCTAAGGCACAAATCAAGGGATTTAGTTCGGACTCGGTCAATGTTGAAGCAGTTTATCACGTTCTGATGCCGACACCTAAGGGAGAAAATCCTAAGATTTTTGTCGGTGAAACATCTTATTTGCCAGTTGATATTGATAATCTGGTCATTGAAGGATCAACCACCAAAAACAATCCAACCAATTTTCGATTTACGGATGGGCAACACCACTACAAGTATACAGCGGCTGACAGCCAGCTCCACATGACTTTTAACAATAAAGACATTGTGGTAGATACTTGGGATGTCCATTATATTGAAGATCCTTTTTCTCTCTTTGAAAACCTTCATTTACTGACAGCTGAAAAGGATAAAACCGATATCTTAGAAACAGTGTCTTGGGTTATTACAGACAAACATGGAAATGTGGAAGAAAACTCTGGTTTCAATGCCTTTAACGGAGGATCAAAACTAGCTAAGAAAGATCGTCTGCCACGGATTCTAAAGATTCAGGAAAAATTCAAAGACAGTCTGACTCCAGAAGAACTAGCCTTTGTGACTTTTTCTTTAGAAGAAATTCTATTGAAAAAATGGACCAGCAAGGAAGAAAAAGCTCAGATGAAGCCTATTCGCGAGGACTTGATTAACTTTGTCCACGAGACTGGTAATGAAAAGCTCATTAAAGAAATTGAGCAGTTAGTGTACCGTCCAGTTAGTGAAGTTTACATTCCTCTGCCTGACTCCAAAAATTTCCACGATGAAAGACCAGACTTCTTTGGTTCTGGATTTGGGACCTTTGAACCTGGAACTAAAAAATTGGCTTTATCTAAAGAAGAAAGAACTTTTAAACTACGCTTTTTATCTTCTGGGGATGTTATTAACGCCTATATAAATCAAGAAGCTGGAAAGGCAATTCAGTCAACTGATAAGCAAGAAATCCTCGGGAATTGGATATTACGTGGCGTTTTCCAGTTGAAGGAACGTGAAGTCTTGACAGGTCAACGACTCAATGAGCTGGAAATCAACGGCATTCGTTTGACTAAGTTTAAAAATGGGGAAATTGGTATTGAATTTATCTGGATTGATACCGAAACCCCACCTCACGATGCCATCGGCTGGGTAGCGAAGAAATAAAAGTCCTATCACTTTCCCCCCCCCTTAACCTTTGACTATTCCGTAAAATTATCGTAAAATAAAGAGTAAATGATAAAATGAGGTCAGAGTCTGTTCGCTCTGGCGATAGTAGTATAAATGAGGAGAAACGCTTTGGAATTAGAAGTATTTGCTGGGCAAGAAAAAAGTGAACTATCTATGATTGAGGTAGCGCGTGCTATCTTGGAACTTCGTGGTCGCGACCATGAGATGCATTTTAGCGATCTTGTAAACGAAATTCAAAACTACCTTGGAACATCAAACAGCGATATCCGTGAAGCCTTGCCTTTGTTTTACACAGAGTTGAACTTTGACGGTAGCTTCATCTCACTTGGAGACAACAAATGGGGTCTTCGTTCATGGTATGGTGTGGATGAAATCGATGAAGAAATCATCGCTCTTGAAGAAAATGACGACGATGAAGTAGCACCAAAAGCTAAGAAAAAACGTGTCAATGCCTTCATGGATGGCGATTCAGATGCCATTGACTACAATGCAGATGATCCAGAAGACGAAGATGCATACGAAGCAGATCCAGCTCTTTCATATGATGATGAAAATCCAGATGATGAGAAAAATGAAGTGGAAGCTTACGATGCAGAAATCAACGAAATCGCTCCTGATGACTTGGGTGAAGACGTGGATCTCAACGAAGAAGACGACGAGTTTTCAGATGATGATACTGAAAACATCGAGGAATAAAAGTTAGCTATTGACAATTATCCTATTTTTAGGTATCATATTGTTCGGGCACCTCTTTTAGAGGTCGGGGCTCCCTAGTTCTTAGGGAGCTATTTTTGTTTTTTCAAGAAGTTATCTTCTTGTATTTTGGTTGTGAATCTGGTGCAGTCGTTCCAGATTATTCTTATTAGTAGGGTCTTGTTTTCTATGTCCCCTCGTAGTTGACAAGACCTTGAGCATTTTAGAAAGAGGAATCTATGTCAACGAAATATATTTTTGTAACTGGTGGTGTGGTATCGTCTATTGGGAAAGGGATTGTCGCAGCGAGTCTGGGCCGTCTCTTGAAAAATCGTGGTCTCAAAGTAACCATTCAAAAGTTTGACCCTTATATCAATATCGATCCGGGAACTATGAGCCCTTACCAGCACGGGGAAGTTTTTGTGACAGATGACGGAGCTGAGACAGATTTGGACTTGGGTCACTATGAACGTTTCATCGATATCAATCTCAATAAATATTCCAACGTGACTACTGGTAAAATTTATAGTGAAGTTCTTCGTAAAGAACGCCGTGGAGAATACCTTGGGGCAACTGTTCAAGTTATTCCTCATATCACAGATGCTTTGAAAGAAAAAATCAAGCGTGCCGCTCTAACGACAGACTCTGATGTCATTATCACAGAGGTAGGTGGAACTGTTGGGGATATCGAGTCCTTACCATTCTTAGAGGCCCTTCGTCAGATGAAGGCAGATGTGGGGGCGGATAATGTTATGTACATCCATACAACCTTGCTTCCTTACCTCAAGGCCGCTGGTGAAATGAAAACCAAACCAACACAACACTCTGTCAAAGAATTGCGTGGATTGGGAATCCAACCAAATATGTTGGTTATTCGTACAGAAGAGCCAGCTGGTCAAGGAATTAAAAACAAACTGGCCCAGTTCTGTGATGTGGCACCAGAGGCTGTTATCGAGTCTTTAGATGTCGAACATCTTTACCAAATTCCATTGAATTTGCAGGCACAAGGTATGGATCAAATTGTCTGTGACCATTTGAAACTAGACGCACCAGTAGCGGATATGACAGAATGGTCAGCTATGGTGGACAAGGTCATGAACCTTAAGAAACAAGTTAAGATTTCCCTTGTTGGTAAGTATGTTGAGTTGCAAGATGCCTACATCTCAGTGGTCGAAGCCTTGAAACACTCTGGTTATGCCAATGACGCAGAAGTTAAAATCAATTGGATCAATGCCAATGATGTGACGGCAGAGAATGTGGCAGAGCTTTTGTCTGCTGCGGACGGAATCATCGTACCAGGTGGTTTTGGCCAGCGTGGTACTGAAGGGAAAATCCAAGCCATTCGCTATGCGCGTGAAAATGATGTTCCAATGTTAGGTGTCTGCTTGGGAATGCAGTTGACTTGTATCGAGTTTGCTCGTCATGTTTTGGGGCTTGAAGGTGCTAATTCTGCAGAGCTTGCACCAGAAACAAAATACCCTATCATTGATATCATGCGTGATCAGATTGACGTTGAGGATATGGGGGGAACCCTTCGCTTGGGACTTTACCCATCTAAGTTGAAACGTGGCTCTAAGGCAGCAGCTGCTTACCACAATCAAGAAGTGGTGCAACGCCGTCACCGTCACCGCTATGAGTTTAACAACGCCTTCCGTGAGCAGTTTGAGGCAGCAGGCTTTGTCTTCTCAGGAGTTTCTCCAGATAATCGTTTGGTAGAAATCGTGGAAATTCCTGAAAATAAATTCTTTGTAGCGTGTCAGTATCACCCTGAACTGTCAAGCCGTCCAAATCGTCCAGAAGAACTCTACACTGCCTTTGTGACTGCAGCAGTTGAGAACAGTAATTAGCAAGACCAAAACCTTTGAGAACAATCTCAGAGGTTTTTTGCTTGCATATTTAGGATATGAGTTGCAAAATAAAAACATAGTGATATAATTAACATAACAACGACTAAGAAGGAACTACAATGAAAAAAATCACATTATTTGGTTTGTCTCTAGCTGGTCTAGCTTTGCTTGTTTCACCTCATTCAGGGCAGGCATTTGAGCTTAAAGAAGAATGGGTTGTTAAGTGTGGAGTACAGTATCAAGATGGCAAGATTCTTCGGTTTAACAATGGTCATGAAGTGGATATCAAAGTCTTGGATTTGCCAAAAACCGAGAAAATCGAGTGGACGGTTAGTCTCAATGGTCAAGATCAGACTGTCAATTTCCTAGGTCAAGAAAAGGATAAGTCTATGATGGGTGTAGAGGGGCGTTACCTGAATTTTTACGTACCTTATGGCTATAGAGGAGATATCAAGGTCGAGGCTAAGAGCGGAAACGAAGTGAAGACCTGGTCAACGAAAGTTGTGGATGATATTCATAATGATAGTGGAAAGAGAGGTTACTATCGTATTGAAGAATCAAATGATCAATACACTTACCTCGATGCTAAATGGGATTATCAAACCAAGACTTACACTGCTACCTTACCAGAGACTGTCAATAGTCAAAAAGTTTTTGCTTGGGCAGATTATGACAATGGCGAGTTGAAACTTGAAAAACTAAAAACTATCAGTCATAAATATGATGATGGAGGATCTTTCAAAGAACTTTATCCAATTGTAAAAGTAGAAAGCTGGTTAAAATCAAACCAAAACTGGTACTATCAAAAACAAGGTCAATTAGTACAGAATGCTTGGGTTAAAGACAAGGGAACTTGGTACTTTATGAATGATAAAGGAGTCATGTTCAATCAAACTTGGCTCTATCAAGGTGGTAACTGGTATGCCTTTAAATCATCAGGAGCCATGGTTGCTAGTGATTGGCTTTACGACCAAGGCAAGTGGTACTATTTATCAACTTCAGGAGCCATGAAAGCAAGCACTTGGATTTATGACAAGGGAGAATGGTATTATGTAAGTTCTTCTGGTGCCATGCTAGCGAATAATTGGGTCAAAGACAATGGTAAGTGGTATTATCTAGCTTCATCAGGTAAGATGCTTCGCAATACCTACACACCTGATGGTTACTACGTTGGCAACTCAGGTACCTGGCAATAAGAATAATACTCTTCGAAAATCTCTTCAAACCACGTCAGCTTCATCCACAACCTCAAAACGCTGTTTTGAGCTGACTTCGTCAGTTCTATCTACAACCTCAAAGCAGTGCTTTGAGCAACCTGCGGCTAGCTTCCTAGTTTGCTCTAGTATAAGAAGTCCTTTTTCTTTAAGGAAGGGGCTTTTTACTTGCTTTTCTGCTGCTTCCTCATTTGTCCTAAAGCCTTTTTTGTGTTAAAATGAATGGTATGAAAGCTAAAAAAATGTGGATGGCAGGTCTGGCTCTGCTTGGTATTGGAAGCCTTGCCCTTGCTACGAAAAAAGTTGCAGATGACCATAAGCTCATGAAGACTCAGGAAGAGTTGACAGCGATTGTGCGAGACCATTTTTCAGACATGGGGGAAATTGCGACCCTCTATGTTCAAGTCTATGAAAGCAGTCTAGAGAGCTTGGTTGGTGGCGTCATTTTTGAGGATGGCCGTCATTATACCTTTGTCTATGAAAATGAAGATCTAGTCTATGAGGAGGAAGTCTTATGATACAACCAGCAAGTTTAGAAGAATTAGCATCTTTGGTGGAAAAAGAGGGCAAGAAGGTCTTTCTTTTTGTGGCAGACTGGTGTGGCGATTGTCGTTATATCTATCCTGCCTTACCAGAAATTGAGGAGACCAATCCAGAGTTCACCTTTATTCGAGTGGATAGAGACCAGTATATGGATTTGGCCAAACTCTGGGATGTATATGGAATTCCTAGCCTTGTTGTTCTAGAAAAAGACAAGGAAATTGGTCGTTTTGTTAATCGCGACCGTAAAAGCAAGCAACAAATTAACGACTTTTTAGCAGGACTGAAATAGGAGAAAAAGGAAACAATGATTTTTACATATAATAAAGAATATGTCGGTGATGTCCTTATGGTCATCGTGAAAAATAGCGGAGATGCCAAACTGGATGTGGAGCGCAAAGGCAAGGTAGCCCGTGTTTTTCTAAAAGATAATGAGGAAACAGTGGCTTGGAATATTTTTGAAGTTTCAAGTTTATTTGAAATTGCAGAGCGCGGTCAAGTATTTTTGACAGATGAGCAAGTCGCTCGTTTGAACCAAGAATTACAAGCGGAAGGTTTTGCAGAAGAAATTGTCAATGACAAGGAACCTAAGTTTGTTGTTGGTGAAATTGTTGAGATGGTAGCCCATCCAGATAGTGACCACCTCAACATCTGCCAAGTTGCAGTCGCAAGTGACAAGACAGTGCAAATCGTTGCAGGGGCTCCCAATGCGCGTGTCGGGTTGAAAACCATTGTGGCTCTTCCTGGAGCTATGATGCCCAAAGGCAATCTTATTTTCCCAGGTGAGCTTCGTGGCGAAAAGAGTTTTGGCATGATGTGTAGCCCTCGTGAATTGCATTTGCCAAATGCTCCGCAAAAACGTGGTATTATTGAATTATCAGAAGACCAAGTTGTCGGAACTCCATTTGATCCAGCTAAGCACTGGACTGCCTAAGAAGTTGTTAGTATCTGATAGACCAGCTAGAAGGAAATAAGATGGCAAAAAATGTTGTGATTACAGGAGCGACATCAGGTATTGGTGAAGCAATTGCGCGTGCTTATCTGGAGCAGGGTGAGAATGTCGTTCTAACAGGACGACGGACAGATAGACTAGAAGCTCTTAAGTCGGAGTTTGCAGAAGTCTTTCCAAATCAAACAGTTTGGACCTTTCCACTAGATGTCACGGATATGACTATGGTGAAGACTGTCTGCTCCGATATTTTAGAAACGATAGGTCAGATTGATATTCTGGTCAACAACGCCGGTCTGGCTCTAGGTTTAGCACCTTATCAGGACTATGAAGAGTTGGATATGTTGACCATGCTGGATACCAATGTCAAAGGTTTGATGGCAGTCACTCGCTGTTTCTTGCCAGCAATGGTAAAAGCCAATCAAGGACATATCATCAACATGGGGTCAACCGCAGGAATCTACGCCTATGCGGGTGCCGCTGTTTACTCAGCTACCAAGGCTGCGGTTAAGACCTTTTCAGATGGTCTGCGAATTGATATCATTGCAACGGATATCAAGGTGACAACCATTCAACCGGGGATTGTCGAAACAGATTTTTCGACGGTACGTTTTCACGGTGATAAAGAACGAGCTGCGTTCGTTTACCAAGGAATCGAAGCCTTGCAAGCTCAGGATATTGCAGATACAGTAGTCTATGTGACCAGTCAACCTCGTCGTGTGCAGATTACAGATATGACCATTATGGCAAATCAACAGGCGACAGGATTTATGGTTCATAAAAAGTAAAAAATTTCCTCGAAAAGTTACAAATTTCTGTAACTTTTTTGATTTCCTACGAATAGATAAGTAGGAGGAAGAAAATATGTATAATAAAGTTATCATGATTGGACGTTTAACGTCTACACCAGAATTGCATAAAACCAACAATGACAAGTCAGTAGCGCGAGCAACTATCGCTGTAAATCGTCGTTACAAAGACCAAAACGGGGAACGCGAAGCTGATTTTGTCAATATGGTCCTATGGGGCAGACTAGCAGAAACTTTGGCAAGCTACGCAACCAAAGGTAGTCTCATTTCCGTTGATGGGGAATTGCGTACCCGTCGTTTTGAGAAAAATGGCCAGATGAACTACGTGACCGAAGTACTTGTTACTGGATTCCAACTCTTGGAAAGTCGTGCTCAACGTGCCATGCGTGAAAATAATGCAGGACAAGATTTGGCGGATTTGGTTTTGGAAGAGGAAGAATTGCCATTTTAAGCATTAAAAAGTCTGAGTTGGTCTCAGGCTTTTTATCTTGAGAAAGTCAGACTTTTTTCTTGACTATTTCTGACCAAGTGATACAATAGAACTATAAATTAGCACTCATATATAAAGAGTGCTAATAATATGTAGTTCATCATGGAGGAAAACAGATGTTGAAACCATTAGGAGACCGTGTGGTCTTGAAAATCGAAGAAAAAGAACAAACTGTTGGAGGTTTTGTCCTTGCAGGTTCAGCTCAAGAAAAAACAAAAACAGCCCAAGTTGTGGCTACTGGACAAGGTGTTCGTACCTTGAACGGTGACTTGGTTGCTCCAAGTGTTAAAGCTGGAGACCGTGTCTTAGTTGAAGCTCATGCAGGTCTTGATGTCAAAGATGGCGATGAAAAGTACATCATCGTAGGCGAAGCTAACATCTTGGCAATCATTGAAGAATAGAAGGAGAAAGTAAGTATGTCAAAAGAAATTAAATTTTCATCAGATGCCCGTTCAGCTATGGTTCGTGGTGTCGATATCCTTGCAGATACTGTTAAAGTAACCTTGGGACCAAAAGGTCGTAACGTTGTGTTGGAAAAATCATTTGGCTCACCCTTGATTACCAATGATGGTGTGACCATTGCCAAAGAAATTGAATTAGAAGATCATTTTGAAAATATGGGTGCCAAATTGGTATCAGAAGTAGCTTCAAAAACCAATGATATTGCAGGTGACGGAACGACAACTGCAACTGTCTTGACCCAAGCAATCGTCCGTGAAGGCATCAAAAACGTTACAGCAGGTGCCAATCCAATCGGAATTCGTCGTGGGATTGAAACAGCAGTTGCAGCAGCAGTAGAAGCCTTGAAAAACAACGCCATCCCTGTTGCCAATAAAGAAGCCATTGCTCAGGTTGCTGCCGTATCTTCTCGTTCTGAAAAAGTCGGCGAATACATCTCTGAAGCCATGGAAAAAGTTGGCAAAGATGGAGTCATCACTATCGAAGAGTCACGTGGTATGGAAACAGAACTTGAAGTTGTGGAAGGAATGCAGTTTGACCGTGGTTATCTTTCACAGTATATGGTAACAGATAGCGAAAAAATGGTAGCTGACCTTGAAAATCCATACATTTTGATTACTGATAAGAAGATTTCAAATATCCAAGAAATCTTGCCACTTTTGGAAAGCATTCTCCAAAGCAATCGTCCACTCTTGATTATTGCAGATGATGTGGACGGCGAAGCTCTTCCAACTCTTGTCTTGAACAAGATTCGTGGAACCTTTAACGTAGTAGCAGTTAAGGCACCTGGTTTTGGTGACCGTCGCAAAGCCATGCTTGAAGATATCGCCATTTTAACAGGCGGAACAGTTATCACAGAAGATCTTGGTCTTGAGTTGAAAGATGCGACAATTGAAGCTCTTGGTCAAGCAGCGAGAGTAACTGTGGACAAAGATAGCACTGTTATCGTAGAAGGTGCTGGAAATCCTGAAGCGATTTCCCACCGTGTTGCAGTTATCAAGTCTCAAATCGAAACTACAACATCTGAATTTGACCGTGAAAAATTGCAAGAACGCTTGGCGAAATTATCAGGTGGTGTAGCGGTTATTAAGGTCGGAGCTGCAACTGAAACTGAGTTAAAAGAAATGAAACTCCGCATTGAAGATGCCCTCAATGCTACTCGTGCAGCTGTTGAAGAAGGAATCGTTGCAGGTGGTGGAACAGCCCTTGCCAATGTGATTCCAGCCGTTGCTGCCTTGGAATTAACAGGAGACGAAGCAACGGGACGTAATATTGTTCTTCGTGCCTTGGAAGAACCTGTTCGTCAAATTGCCCACAATGCAGGTTTTGAAGGCTCTATCGTTATCGATCGTTTGAAAAATGCCGAGCTTGGTACAGGTTTCAACGCAGCAACTGGTGAATGGGTCAACATGATTGATCAAGGGATTATCGACCCAGTTAAAGTGAGTCGCTCAGCTCTACAAAATGCAGCATCTGTAGCCAGCTTGATTTTGACTACAGAAGCAGTAGTAGCCAATAAACCAGAACCAGTGACCCCAGCTCCAGCAATGGATCCAAGCATGATGGGCGGCATGATGTAAGTTTTCTGTAGATAGTAACTTATAAAAAACACAAAAGGAGGGAATGCCCATCCCTCCTTTTTATGCTATTGACTTCTAAATAGATTTGAGCTCTCCTAACTTATATGATAAAATAAGATTAGAAAAAGGAGAAGAACATGATCGATGTAGAAGAAATTCTGAGCAAGATGAACCCCAATCAGAAGATTAATTATGACCGTGTCATGCAGAAGATGGTACAAGTATGGGAGAAAAATGAGCAGCGGCCAACCATTCTCATGCATGTTTGCTGTGCCCCTTGCAGTACCTATACTCTAGAATATTTGACTAAGTATGCAGACGTGACCATTTATTTTGCCAATTCTAATATCCATCCCAAGGCAGAATACCATAAGCGTGCCTATGTGACTAAAAAGTTTGTCAGTGATTTCAATGAGCGAACTGGCAATAACGTTCAATACCTAGAAGCTCCTTATGAACCTAATGAATATCGTAAACTGGTTCGAGGTTTGGAAGAAGAACCTGAAGGTGGCGACCGTTGTAAGGTTTGCTTTGACTACCGCCTGGATAAGACAGCGCAAGTGGCTATGGATCTGGGCTTTGATTATTTTGGCTCAGCCTTGACCATTAGTCCTCATAAGAATTCTCAAACCATTAACAGCATCGGAATCGATGTGCAAAAAATTTATACAACCCACTATTTTCCAAGTGATTTCAAGAAAAATCAGGGCTACAAACGTTCAGTAGAGATGTGTGAGGAGTATGATATCTATCGTCAATGTTATTGTGGCTGCGTCTATGCAGCCCAGGCTCAGAATATTGACCTGGTTCAAGTTAAGAAGGACGCCACAGCGTTCATGCTTGATAAGGATGTTGAAAAAGACTATTCCCACATCAAATTTACTGTTACGAAATTAGATATATAGAAATTAATCCAGCTGAAAAGCTGGGTTTTTCAAATAAAAAAAACCAGGGCTCTCACCCCAGTTTGACAACTTTACCGATTCTTTAGTTCTACATAGCGCTTGTACCAAATGTTTACATAGGCTTCTGAGAAAGGACCACGTCCATTGTTAATCCAATCAACAAGAATTTTGACATGTTCTTTTAAAATATAGTCCAAATCATCAGAATAATTCATTTTGCGTTTGTGACGCTCATACTCCTCAACGTCCAAGAGACGTTTTTCCCCATCTGTAAAAATTTTAACATCCAAATCGTAATCAATATACTTCAGAGCTTCTTCGTCCAGATAGTAGGGGCTGGCCATATTGCAATAGTAGGAAATCCCATTATCACGAATCATGGCAATGATATTAAACCAATATTTCTTGTGAAAGTAAACAATAGCCGGTTCTCGAGTGACCCAACGACGACCATCACTTTCGGTAACCAGTGTATGATCGTTGACACCAATAATGGCGTTTTCTGTTGTTTTTAGTACCATGGTGTCCCGCCAAGTTCGGTGGAGACTCCCATCATGCTTATAACTTTGAATTGTAATAAAGTCGCCTTCTTTTGGAAGCTTCATAACTAACCAACTTTCTACAATTTATAAGTTTATCGTTTACTATTGTACCATAAAATTACCTAAAATCTGTGAATTTTACATGAAAATATTAAAGATATTCTCTGAGAGCGCTTGCTATATCCGAAAAATCGTAGCCTTTTCGTGCTAAAACTTGAGTTAAACGCTGTTTAAGTTCGTATCCTTCATATTTTCGGACATACTTGGCATATTGCTTATCCAGTTCCTTGAAGATGAGTTCCTGAGTCGTTTCTTGGTCAACTTGACTATCCAACTGATCAAAGGCACTTTTAGTATCAGAGTAAGAGAATCCTTTGTTGGTCAAGTTTTGGATAATCTTATCTTGCAAGGCACGAGCTGGAAGTTTTCCTTCATATTTTTTCAAGAGTTTATTAGCTACACGTTGAGCAACTTCCGAAAAATCAAAATCATTCAAGATTTCTTCTATAGTAGATTTTGAAATTCCTTTTTGTGCTAATTTCTGAGTCAGTATATAAGGTCCCTTGTCTCCTGAAAGTTGATTGGCATTGATGATAGCATAAGCGTACTGGCTATCATTAATCCACTTATCTTCTTTAAGATTAGCAATGACTTGAGAAACTATTTTTTCATTAATATCATATTTTTTTAGATATTCTCTGACCTCTTTTTCAGTACGTGCTTTAAAGGATAGGTGGTAGAGGGCTAGATTCTTACCATAAGAAAATTGGGCAAAGTCCTGAATTTCCTTCAATTCCTCTTCGCTTATCACCTTATCTCTCGATAACATAAAACGAACAATTGTATCTTCAGAAATGTAGCATTTGTCACCATTATCAAGCTCTATCAGATAGAGTCTTTTTTTCTTTTCAAGTTTTGTGATTTTCATAGTTCTATTATAACTCAAAATGTGATAAGATAGGGGTATGAATCTGAAAGTGAAACAAAAAATACCATTAAAAATTAAGCGTATGGGAATTAATGGTGAAGGAATCGGCTTTTATCAAAAAACCTTAGTCTTTGTACCTGGAGCTCTCAAAGGTGAAGATATCTATTGTCAGATTACTTCCATTAAACGTAACTTTGTAGAGGCAAAATTACTGAAGGTCAATAAGAAGTCTAAATTCCGTGTTGTGCCAGCTTGTACTATTTATAATGAATGCGGAGGATGCCAAATCATGCACCTGCATTATGATAAGCAGCTGGAGTTCAAGACGGACCTACTTCACCAAGCACTGAAAAAATTCGCCCCTGCAGGATATGAAAACTATGAAATTCGTCCAACTATTGGAATGCAGGAACCAAAGTACTACCGTGCTAAGTTACAATTTCAGACTCGAAAATTTAAGAATCAGGTCAAGGCGGGCTTATATGCACAAAACTCTCACTATTTAGTAGAGTTGAAAGACTGCCTGGTACAAGACAAGGAAACCCAAGTGATTGCTAATCGTCTAGCAGAATTGCTTACTTATCACCAGATTCCAATCACCGATGAAAGAAAAGTTCTAGGTGTTAGAACTATTATGGTCCGACGAGCAAGAAAGACTGGACAGGTTCAGATTATTATTGTTACAAACCGTCAGCTTAACTTAACCCAACTTGTAAAGGACTTAGTTAAAGATTTTCCAGAAGTTGTGACAGTAGCTGTTAATACAAATACAGCTAAAACCAGTGAGATATATGGTGAAAAGACAGAGATTATCTGGGGAGAAGAGAGTATTCAAGAAGGTGTACTCGACTATGAATTCTCACTATCCCCTAGAGCTTTCTATCAGCTGAATCCTGAACAAACAGAAGTCCTCTATAGCGAGGCGGTAAAAGCGCTGGATGTTGATAAAGAAGACCATTTGATTGACGCTTATTGTGGAGTTGGAACGATTGGATTTGCCTTTGCAAAGAAAGTTAAAACCCTCAGAGGTATGGATATTATTCCAGAAGCCATTGAAGATGCCAAGCGAAATGCTAAAAGAATGGAATTTGATAATACTCATTATGAAGCTGGAACAGCAGAGGAGATTATTCCTCGTTGGTACAAGGAAGGCTACCGAGCAGATGCTCTGATTGTGGACCCACCACGTACAGGTCTGGATGATAAGTTATTAGATACTATTCTTACTTATATACCAGAAAAAATGGTTTATATTTCTTGTAATGTTTCGACCTTGGCTCGTGATTTGGTAAAGTTAGTAGAAGTCTATGATCTTCATTATATTCAGTCGGTCGACATGTTCCCACATACAGCTCGAACTGAAGCTGTTGTAAAATTAATAAAAAAATAGAAAAAAGGTGTTGACAAAGTTAGAAAAGTCGGTATAATAGTAAGAGTTGAAAATAGCAACTCTGGTCCGTTGGTCAAGGGGTTAAGACACCGCCTTTTCACGGCGGTAACACGGGTTCGAATCCCGTACGGACTATGGTATGTTGCAGATGGCACACTTGATGAAAAAAGATTTAAAAAAGTTTCAAAAAAGTGTTGACAAGCGAAAGCGGCTGTGATATACTAATATAGTTGTCACTTGAGAGAAGCAAGTGACAAAGACCTTTGAAAACTGAACAAGACGAACCAATGTGCAGGGCACTATAACTAAGGTTATAGTACTGAACAATGAAAAAACAATAAATCTGTCAGTGACAGAAATGAGTGAGAACTCAAACTTTTAATGAGAGTTTGATCCTGGCTCAGGACGAACGCTGGCGGCGTGCCTAATACATGCAAGTAGAACGCTGAAGGAGGAGCTTGCTCTTCTGGATGAGTTGCGAACGGGTGAGTAACGCGTAGGTAACCTGCCTGGTAGCGGGGGATAACTATTGGAAACGATAGCTAATACCGCATAACAGTAGATGTTGCATGACATTTGCTTAAAAGGTGCAATT
>NZ_JAJNSC010000015.1:0-94500 GCF_027497975.1 Streptococcus sp. SM5
AGCTTCTCTATGCTATATCCTTGTTTTCTAAGTTTATAGATCTGAACTTTATCATCATAAGTTAATTTCATAATAAAAACACCCCAAAAGTTAGATTTTTTCTGTCTAACTTTTGGGGTGCAGTTCATTTCTTGGGTATCTTTTTTAAAATAAACGGAAGACATGGGATTCGAACCCACGCACGCTGTTACACGCCTACCGCGTTTCCAACACGGCCTCTTAAGCCTCTTGAGTAATCTTCCAATACTTACTCAAATAGTCTACCATAAAGGCTCTTATCTTGCAATAAAAATTCTAGAAATAAGAAAAATGATAGATTTTGAAAGAAAATGATAAAAAATGCTTGACTTCGAAAGAAAGTGTGATAGAATAAATAGTGTAAACGATAACAGGAGGTGATTCAGTGTTAAAAACAGAGCGGAAGCAACTGATTTTAGAGGAGTTGAATCAACATCATGTAGTCTCTCTAGAAAAATTAGTTAGTTTGCTAGAAACGTCAGAATCAACGGTTCGAAGAGACTTGGATGAGTTGGAAGCGGAAAACAAGCTTCGTCGCGTGCATGGCGGAGCAGAATTGCCCCATTCCTTGCAGGAAGAAGAAACCATTCAAGAAAAATCTGTCAAAAACCTTCAAGAGAAGAAATTGCTAGCTCAGAAGGCAGCCTCTCTCATTAAAGAAAAAGATGTCATCTTTATCGATGCTGGAACAACAACTGCTTTTTTGATTCATGAATTGGTCAATAAGAATGTTACAGTCGTGACCAACTCCATTCACCATGCTGCTCAGTTGGTTGAAAAGCAGATTCCAACGGTCATGGTTGGAGGAAGTGTCAAGATGGCGACAGATGCTAGCATCGGGGGCGTTGCTCTTAACCAGATTAACCAATTGCACTTTGACCGTGCCTTTATCGGGATGAATGGTGTGGACGATGGCTATTATACGACTCCTGATATGGAGGAGGGGGCTGTGAAGCGTGCTATTTTAGAGAATGCCAAACAGACCTATGTCTTGGTCGATTCGTCTAAGATTGGACAAACTTGCTTTGCAAAGGTAGCACCACTCAAACGCGCTATTGTTATCACAAGTCAAGGGCATGAGCTCTTGCAGGCTATTAAGGAGAAAACGGAGGTAATAGAAGTATGATTTATACAGTCACACTCAATCCATCCATTGACTATATTGTCCGTTTGGACCAAGTCCAAGTCGGTAGTGTCAATCGTATGGACAGTGATGATAAGTTTGCTGGTGGGAAAGGAATCAATGTCAGTCGTGTCTTGAAACGCTTGGATATTCCAAATACAGCGACTGGATTTATCGGTGGCTTTACTGGTAAATTTATTACAGATACTTTGGCAGAGGAAGAAATCGAGACACGTTTTGTCCAAGTGGCAGAAGATACTCGTATCAATGTTAAAATAAAAGCAGACCAAGAAACAGAAATCAACGGAACGGGTCCAACTGTTGAACCAGCCCAGCTAGAAGAGTTGAAAGCTATTTTATCGAGTCTGACAGCAGAAGATACGGTTGTATTTGCGGGTTCAAGTGCTAAAAATCTAGGCAATGTTATCTACAAGGATTTGATTGCCTTGACGCGCCAGACGGGTGCGCAAGTCGTTTGTGATTTTGAAGGACAGACCTTGATTGATAGTTTGGACTACCGGCCACTTTTGGTTAAACCAAACAATCATGAACTTGGAGGGATTTTTGGGGTTAAACTCGAAAGTTTAGATGAAATCGAGAACTATGCTCGTCAGTTACTGGCCAAAGGAGCTCAAAACGTCATTATCTCCATGGCTGGGGACGGTGCCCTTCTTGTCACATCTGAGGGAACATACTTTGCTAAACCAATCAAAGGGACAGTCAAAAATTCAGTTGGGGCTGGTGATTCTATGGTCGCTGGATTTACAGGTGAATTTGTCAAATCTAAAGATGCAGTAGAAGCCTTCAAATGGGGAGTAGCTTGTGGAACGGCAACCACCTTCTCAGACGACTTGGCAACGGCGAAATTTATTAAAGAAACATATGAAAAAGTTGAGGTAGAAAAACGATGAAAATTCAAGACCTATTGAGAAAAGATGTCATGTTGCTGGATTTGCAGGCAACTGAAAAAACAGCTGTCATCGAGGAGATGATTAAAAGTTTGACAGACCACGGTTATGTAACAGATTTTGAAACCTTTAAAGAAGGAATTTTGGCGCGTGAATCCTTGACTTCTACAGGTTTGGGTGACGGAATCGCAATGCCTCACAGTAAGAACTCTGCTGTAAAAGAAGCGACAGTTCTCTTTGCCAAGTCAAACAAGGGTGTTGACTACGAAAGCTTGGATGGACAAGCAACTGACCTCTTCTTCATGATTGCGGCTCCAGAAGGTGCTAATGATACCCACTTGGCTGCCTTGGCAGAATTGTCTCAATACTTGATGAAAGACGGCTTTGCTGATAAACTTCGTCAAGCAACATCAGCTGACCAAGTCATTGAACTTTTTGACCAAGCTTCAGAAAAAACTGAAGAGCCTGTTCAAGCACCTGCTAATGACTCTGGTGACTTTATCGTAGCTGTTACAGCTTGTACAACAGGTATTGCCCACACTTACATGGCCCAAGAAGCCCTTCAGAAAGTGGCTGCTGAAATGGGGGTTGGTATCAAGGTCGAAACCAACGGAGCTAGCGGTGTTGGAAACCAACTAACTGCAGAGGATATCCGCAAGGCTAAAGCTGTTATCATCGCAGCAGACAAGGCAGTTGAAATGGATCGTTTCGATGGCAAACCATTAATCAATCGTCCAGTTGCTGACGGTATCCGTAAGACAGAAGAGTTAATTAACTTGGCTCTTTCAGGAGATGCTGAAGTCTACCGTGCAGCTAATGGTGCAAAAGCTGCAACAGCCTCTAACGAAAAACAAAGCCTTGGTGGCGCCTTCTACAAACACTTGATGAGTGGTGTCTCTCAAATGTTGCCATTCGTTATCGGTGGTGGTATCATGATTGCCCTTGCCTTCTTGATTGATGGTGCTTTAGGTGTTCCAAATGAAAACCTTGGCAATCTTGGTTCTTACCATGAGTTAGCTTCTATGTTCATGAAAATTGGTGGAGCTGCCTTTGGTTTGATGCTCCCAGTCTTTGCAGGTTATGTTGCATACTCTATCGCTGAAAAACCAGGTTTGGTAGCAGGTTTCGTGGCTGGTGCTATTGCCAAAGAAGGTTTTGCCTTTGGTAAAATTCCTTATGCCGCAGGTGGTGAAGCAACTTCAACTCTTGCAGGTGTCTCATCTGGTTTCCTAGGTGCCCTTGTTGGTGGATTTATCGCAGGTGCTTTAGTTCTTGCTATCAAGAAATACGTTAAAGTTCCTCGTTCACTCGAAGGTGCTAAATCAATTCTTCTCTTGCCACTTCTTGGAACAATCTTGACTGGATTTGTCATGCTAGCTGTGAATATCCCAATGGCAGCAATCAATACTGCTATGAATGACTTCCTAGGCGGTCTTGGAGGAGGTTCAGCTGTCCTTCTTGGTATCGTCCTTGGTGGAATGATGGCTGTTGACATGGGGGACCAGTCAACAAAGCGGCTTATGTCTTTGGTACAGGTACGCTTGCAGCAACTGTTTCTTCAGGTGGTTCTGTAGCCATGGCAGCAGTTATGGCTGGAGGAATGGTGCCACCACTTGCAATCTTTGTCGCAACTCTTCTTTTCAAAGATAAATTTACTAAAGAAGAACGCAACTCTGGTTTGACAAACATCATCATGGGCTTGTCATTTATCACTGAGGGAGCAATTCCATTTGGTGCCGCTGACCCAGCTCGTGCTATCCCAAGCTTCATCCTTGGTTCAGCAGTAGCAGGTGGACTCGTTGGTCTTACTGGTATCAAACTCATGGCGCCACACGGAGGAATCTTCGTTATTGCCCTTACTTCAAATGCTCTTCTTTACCTCGTTTCTGTCTTGGTAGGAGCAATCGTAAGTGGTGTGGTCTATGGTTATCTACGTAAACCCCAAGCATAAAACTTATACTCTTCGAAAATCAAATTCAAACCACGTCAGCATCGCCTTGCCGTACTCAAGTACAGCCTGCGGCTAGCTTCCTAGTTTGCTCTTTGATTTTCATTGAGTATTAGATATAAAATGAAAAGATTGGACCGTTTGGTGCAGTCTTTTTCTCTTTCCGAAATGCTTGTGAAATATGGTATAATAGAAGAATGGCAAACAAGAATACAAGTAAAACAAGACGGAGACCGTCTAAAGCAGAACTCGAAAGAAAAGAAGCGATTCAACGAATGTTGATTTCGTTGGGAATCGCGCTTTTATTGATTTTCGCAGCCTTCAAATTAGGGGCTGCAGGTATCACCCTTTACAATCTAATTCGCTTGCTGGTAGGTAGCCTAGCTTATTTGGCAATAGTTAGTATCCTGCTCTACCTCTTCTTTTTCAAGTGGATACGAAAACAGGAAGGACTCTTATCAGGATTTTTCACCATATTTGCTGGCTTACTCTTGGTTTTTGAGGCCTACTTGGTTTGGAAATATGGTTTGGACAAGTCGGTCTTAAAAGGAACCATGGCTCAGGTTGTGACGGATTTGACTGGTTTTCGAACGACCAGTTTTGCTGGAGGGGGCTTAATTGGGGTCGCTCTTTATATGCCAACCGCCTTTCTTTTTTCAAATATCGGTACTTACTTTATTGGAGTTATCTTGATTTTAGTGGGCGCTCTCCTAATCAGTCCTTGGTCTGTTTACGATATTGCTGAATTTTGCAGTAAAGGCTTTGCCAAATGGCGAGAAGGGCATGAGCGTCGAAAAGAGGAACGCTTTGTCAAACAAGAAGAAAAAGCTCGTCAAAAGGCTGAGCAAGAGGCTAGATTAGAACAAGAAGATGCCGAAAAAGCCTTACTTGATTTGCCTCCTATTGATATGGAAACGGGTGAAATTCTGACTGATGATGTTGTGCTTGACGTTCCACCTGTTCCAGAAGAAGATTGGGTGGAACCAGAAATCATCCTGCCTCAACCGGAGCTTGAATTCCCTGAAAAGGAAGATGGCTCTGATGATGAAGATGTTCAGGTCGATTTTTCAGCAAAGGAAGCCCTCGAATACAAACTTCCAAGCTTACAACTCTTTGCCCCTGATAAACCCAAAGACCAGTCTAAAGAGAAGAAAATCGTTCGGGAAAACATCAAAATCTTAGAAGAAACCTTTGCTAGCTTTGGTATCAAGGTAACGGTTGAACGGGCCGAAATTGGTCCATCTGTGACCAAGTATGAAGTCAAGCCTGCAGTGGGTGTACGGGTCAATCGCATTTCCAATCTAGCAGATGACCTCGCTCTAGCCTTGGCGGCCAAGGATGTCCGAATCGAAGCACCTATCCCAGGGAAATCCTTAGTCGGAATTGAAGTACCTAACTCTGAGATTGCGACAGTTTCTTTCCGAGAACTATGGGAACAATCTCAAACGAAAGCAGAAAATCTCTTGGAAATTCCTTTAGGAAAGGCTGTTAATGGAACCGCAAGAGCTTTTGACCTTTCTAAAATGCCCCACTTGCTAGTCGCAGGTTCAACGGGTTCTGGAAAGTCAGTAGCTGTTAACGGCATTATCGCTAGCATCCTCATGAAGGCGAGACCAGACCAGGTCAAGTTTATGATGGTGGACCCTAAGATGGTTGAGTTGTCTGTTTACAATGACATTCCTCATCTCTTGATTCCAGTTGTGACCAATCCACGCAAAGCCAGCAAGGCCCTGCAAAAGGTTGTGGATGAAATGGAAAACCGTTATGAACTCTTTGCCAAGGTAGGAGTCCGTAATATTGCAGGCTTTAATGCCAAGGTAGAAGAGTTTAATACTCAATCTGAGTATAAGCAGATTCCGCTACCGCTCATTGTTGTGATTGTAGATGAGTTGGCTGACCTCATGATGGTGGCCAGCAAGGAAGTGGAAGATGCCATCATTCGTCTCGGACAGAAGGCGCGTGCTGCAGGTATCCACATGATTCTTGCAACCCAGCGTCCATCCGTTGATGTCATTTCTGGTCTGATCAAGGCCAATGTCCCATCTCGTGTCGCTTTCGCAGTTTCATCAGGAACAGACTCCCGTACTATTTTAGATGAAAATGGAGCTGAGAAACTGCTTGGTCGAGGAGATATGCTCTTTAAACCGATTGATGAAAATCATCCAGTTCGTCTCCAAGGATCCTTTATCTCGGATGATGATGTTGAACGCATCGTAAACTTTATCAAGGCTCAGGCAGATGCGGACTACGATGAGAGTTTTGATCCAGGTGAGGTTTCTGAAAATGAAGGTGAATTCTCAGATGGTGAAACTGGTGGAGATCCGCTTTTTGAAGAAGCCAAGGCTTTGGTAATCGAAACTCAGAAAGCTAGCGCATCTATGATTCAGCGTCGTTTGTCAGTTGGATTTAACCGTGCGACCCGTCTCATGGAAGAGCTTGAGATGGCAGGTGTCATTGGTCCAGCTGAAGGTACCAAACCAAGAAAAGTTTTACAACAATAAAAAAATAGCTTCTTTCCAAGTTTGGAAGGAGGCTATTTTAGTGATTATTGATTAGTTTTATTTTCCGAAGTTGGACTATTGGACTGTTTTTCATTTTCAGTAGCAGGTTTACTTGGAGTAGGAGCAGGAGTAGTAGAGTCCTGAGTTGCTGTTTTCTGCTCTTCTTTTTTCTCTTCCTTGACGCTAGCTTTTGGTGTTTCCTCTTGCTGTGTTTTTTCTTGAGAAGTGTTATTTTCCTTATTGGGACTAGTGTTTTCCTGAGGGGATTCCTTTTGAATTTCTTTGACAATGGTTGTCGTCTGGCTTGTCGTAGGTTCTTTTTTAGTATTTTTGTTATTATCCAAGGCGTTCATAATCGTGATACTTGCGGTAATTAAGCCAAGGATACTACCGATAGTAGCAACGGTTTTTTGAAAGACTGTAAAGCCTTTTTTGATGTGTTCTGTTTTTGGTTTTGAAGTTCTACGATAATTAGACATACATTCTCTCCTTTAATTAAAATTTATTATACCGCATTTCTTTAAAAAAATCTTAAAAAAAGAGGAATTGCCCTTTCTTGTCGCAGGCACCGTTTCATGATACAATAGAAGGAGTGATTTTAGAAAGTGTGAGAAAACATGATTTACTTTGATAATTCGGCGACGACCAAGCCCTATCCTGAAGCCCTTGAAACTTATATGCAGGTGTCTTCAAAAATTTTAGGAAATCCATCTAGTCTTCATCGTTTGGGAGACCAGGCAACACGAATCTTAGATGCTTCCCGCCAACAGATTGCAGATTTAATCGGTAAGAAAAGCGATGAAATCTTCTTTACTTCTGGTGGGACAGAAGGAGATAACTGGGTCATCAAGGGTGTGGCCTTTGAAAAAGCCCAGTTTGGAAAGCACATCATTGTATCATCCATTGAACATCCGGCAGTCAAAGAGTCAGCCCTCTGGTTAAAAAGTCAAGGATTTGAAGTGGATTTTGCTCCAGTTGATAACAAAGGATTTGTGGATGTTAAAGCGTTAGCAGATTTGATAAGACCTGATACGACCCTCGTTTCCGTCATGGCTGTGAACAATGAAATCGGTTCTGTTCAGCCCATTGAGGCTATTTCAGAACTGTTAGCAGACAAGCCGACTATTTCCTTCCACGTTGATGCGGTTCAGGCACTTGCCAAGATTCCGACTGAAAAGTATCTGACAGAACGAGTGGATTTTGCGACTTTCTCTAGTCACAAGTTTCACGGAGTTCGAGGTGTTGGATTTGTCTATATCAAGTCTGGCAAGAAGATTACGCCTCTGTTGACTGGTGGTGGTCAGGAGCGTGATTATCGTTCAACAACTGAAAATGTGGCAGGAATTGCAGCGACAGCCAAGGCTCTCCGTTTGTCTATGGAAAAGCTAGGTTTCTTTACTAGCAAGACTGGGCAGATGAAGGCAGTGATTCGCCAAGCCCTTCTGGACTATCCAGATATTTTTGTCTTTTCAGATGAGGAAGACTTTGCCCCTCATATTCTGACTTTTGGAATCAAGGGTGTTCGCGGTGAAGTCATTGTTCATGCCTTTGAAGACTATGATATTTTCATCTCAACGACCTCTGCTTGTTCATCCAAGGCAGGGAAGCCTGCAGGGACTTTGATTGCCATGAGAGTGGACAAGGATAAGGCCCAGTCAGCTGTACGTTTAAGCCTAGACCTTGAAAATGATATGAGTCAGATTGAGCAGTTTTTGACCAAGTTAAAATTGATTTACAATCAAACTAGAAAAGTAAGATAGGAGCATTCATGCAATATTCAGAAATTATGATTCGTTACGGTGAGCTGTCAACCAAGGGTAAAAACCGTATGCGTTTCATCAATAAACTTCGCAATAATATTTCAGACGTTTTGTCTATCTATCCCCAAGTTAAGGTAACGGCAGATCGTGACCGTGCCCACGCTTACCTCAATGGAGCAGATTACACAGCAGTAGCAGAATCGCTCAAACAAGTTTTTGGAATTCAAAACTTTTCCCCTGTTTATAAGGTTGAAAAATCTGTAGAAGTTCTGAAGTCTGCTGTTCAAGAGATTATGAAAGATATCTACAAGGAAGGCATGACCTTTAAAATCTCTAGCAAGCGTAGCGACCACACCTTTGAACTTGATAGTCGTGAACTCAACCAAACACTTGGAGGGGCTGTATTCGAAGCCATTCCAAATGTGCAAGCTCAAATGAAAAGTCCTGATATCAATCTCCAAGTGGAGATACGTGAAGAAGCAGCCTATCTTTCTTATGAAACCATTCGTGGGGCAGGTGGATTACCAGTGGGAACTTCAGGTAAGGGGATGCTTATGTTGTCAGGAGGGATTGACTCACCTGTAGCAGGTTATCTTGCTTTGAAACGTGGAGTGGATATTGAGGCTGTTCATTTTGCCAGCCCACCTTACACCAGTCCTGGAGCCCTTAAAAAAGCCCAAGATTTGACCCGTAAATTGACCAAGTTTGGGGGAAATATTCAGTTTATCGAAGTACCTTTCACAGAGATTCAAGAGGAAATTAAGGCCAAGGCGCCAGAAGCCTATCTCATGACCTTGACGCGTCGTTTTATGATGCGGATTACCGATCGTATTCGCGAGGTACGAAATGGTTTGGTTATCATCAATGGGGAAAGTCTTGGTCAAGTAGCTAGCCAGACCTTGGAAAGCATGCAGACTATCAACGCTGTAACCAGTACTCCAGTCATTCGTCCTGTGGTGACTATGGATAAGTTAGAAATCATTGACATCGCCCAGAAAATCGATACCTTTGACATTTCAATCCAGCCATTTGAAGACTGTTGTACGATTTTTGCACCAGATCGTCCAAAAACAAATCCTAAGATTAAGAATGCGGAGCAATACGAAGCTCGCATGGATGTTGAAGGTTTAGTTGAGCGAGCAGTGGTTGGAATCATGATTACTGAAATCACGCCTCAGGCTGAAAAAGATGAAGTGGATGACTTGATTGATAATCTCCTCTAAATCAGAAAATCCAAAAGAATTTAGAAAAATAAATGAAAAAGTTAGTTTTTAATCCAAAAATGGAAGCAAAACTAACTTTTTTTCTATTTTTGTGGTATAATAAGATAAAATTTTGAATATAGAGAGTTTTCTGACAATGAATCATTCCTACTTTTATTTAAAAATGAAAGAACACAAACTCAAGGTTCCTTATACAGGTAAGGAGCGCCGTGTACGTGTTCTTCTTCCTAAAGATTATGAGAAAGATACTGACCGTTCCTATCCTGTTGTTTACTTTCATGACGGGCAAAATGTTTTTTATAGCAAAGAGTCTTTCATTGGTCACTCATGGAAGATTATCCCAGCTATTAAGCGTAATCCTGATATCAGTCGCATGATTGTAGTTGCCATTGACAATGATGGTATGGGGCGGATGAATGAGTATGCAGCTTGGAAGTTCCAAGAATCTCCTATTCCAGGGCAGCAGTTTGGTGGTAAGGGTGTGGAGTATGCCGAGTTTGTCATGGAGGTGGTCAAACCTTTTATCGATGAGACCTACCGTACCAAATCTGACCGCCAGCATACGGCTATGATTGGTTCCTCACTAGGCGGCAATATTACCCAGTTTATCGGTTTGGAATACCAAGACCAAATTGGCTGTTTAGGGGTCTTTTCATCTGCTAACTGGCTCCATCAAGAAGCCTTTAATCGCTATATTGAACGCAAGAAACTATCGTCTGACCAGCGTATCTTTATCTATGTTGGAACTGAAGAAGCAGATGATACGGACAAGACCCTGATGGCTGGTAATATCAAACAAGCCTATATCGATTCGTCTCTTCGGTATTACCATGATTTGATAGCAGGTGGGGTGCACTTAGATAATCTTGTCTTGAAAGTTCAGTCTGGTGCCATCCATAGTGAAATCCCTTGGTCGGAGAATTTACCAGACTGTCTGAGATTTTTTGCAGAGAAATGGTAAGTTAGAAAAGGAGAAATCAAATGCATATTGAAAACCTTAGCCACTGGAGTGGCAATCTTAACCGTGAAATGTATCTTAATCGTTATGGACATGCTGGGATTCCAGTTGTGGTTTTTGCTTCATCAGGTGGTAGTCACAACGAATACTATGATTTTGGCATGATTGATGCCTGTGCTTCTTTTATCGAGGAAGGCCGTGTCCAGTTCTTTACCCTATCCAGTGTTGACAGTGAGAGCTGGTTAGCCACTTGGAAAAACGGTCACGACCAAGCAGAGATGCATCGTGCCTATGAGCGCTATGTGATTGAGGAGGCCATTCCTTTTATCAAGCATAAGACAGGTTGGTTTGATGGTATGATGACGACAGGTTGCTCCATGGGCGCCTACCATGCACTCAATTTCTTCCTTCAGCATCCAGATGTCTTTACCAAGGTGATAGCTCTTAGTGGTGTTTACGACGCACGTTTCTTTGTCGGCGATTACTACAATGACGATGCTATTTACCAAAACTCGCCAGTAGATTATATCTGGAACCAGAACGACGGCTGGTTTATTGATCGTTATCGTCAGGCAGAGATTGTGCTGTGTACGGGTCTTGGTGCCTGGGAACAAGATGGTCTACCATCTTTCTACAAGCTCAAAGAAGCCTTTGACCAGAAACAAATTCCAGCCTGGTTTGCTGAATGGGGACACGATGTCGCCCATGACTGGGAATGGTGGCGCAAACAAATGCCTTATTTCCTCGGCAATCTCTATTTATAAAAGGAGTGACCTATGAATTACCTTGTTATTTCTCCCTACTATCCGCAAAACTTTCAACAGTTTACTATTGAACTAGCTAATAAAGGCATCACAGTCTTGGGAATTGGCCAAGAACCTTACGAGCAATTGGATGAGCCCTTACGCATTAGCCTGACTGAGTATTTCCGTGTTGATAATCTTGAAAATGTAGACGAAGTCAAGCGTGCAGTTGCATTTCTTTTCTACAAGCATGGTCCTATCGATCGCATCGAGTCCCATAATGAATACTGGCTTGAGCTGGATGCAACACTCAGAGAACAATTTAATGTCTTTGGTGCCAAACCAGAAGACCTCAAAAAGACTAAATTTAAGTCTGAAATGAAGAAATTGTTCAAAAAAGCAGGTGTCCCCGTGGTACTTGGAGCTGTTATCAAGACGGAAGCAGATGTGGATCAAGCTGTGAATGAAATCGGCCTTCCAATGATTGCAAAACCTGACAATGGAGTGGGGGCAGCCGCAACCTTTAAGCTTGAGACAGCAGACGATATCAATCACTTCAAGTCTGAATGGGACCATTCGACCGTTTATTTCTTTGAAAAATTTGTCACTTCCAGCGAAATTTGCACCTTTGATGGTTTAGTGGACAAGGATGGTAAAATTGTCTTTTCAACAACCTTTGACTACGCCTATACACCGCTTGATCTCATGATTTATAAGATGGACAATTCTTACTATGTACTCAAGGATATGGATCCCAAACTTCGCAAGTATGGGGAAGCCATTGTCAAGGAATTTGGTATGAAAGAACGTTTCTTCCATATCGAGTTCTTCCGCGAGGGAGATGATTACATCGCTATTGAGTACAATAATCGTCCTGCAGGTGGTTTCACCATTGATGTTTATAATTTTGCTCATTCCTTGGATCTTTATCGTGGCTATGCAGCTATAGTCGCAGGAGAAGAGTTCCCAGAGTCAGACTTTGAACCTCAGTATTGTTTGGCTACGTCTCGCCGTGCATATGCTCATTATGTCCATTCTGAGGAGGACTTGCTTGCCAAATATAGCCAGCAGTTCAAGGTTAAAAAAATCATGCCAGCGGCCTTCGCAGAACTTCAAGGAGATTACCTTTATATGCTGACAACTCCGAGTCGACAAGAAATGGAGCAAATGATTGCAGATTTCGGACAACGTCAAGAATAAGAACTTTCGGATTAAGGAAAATTACTCCCTTAATCCTTTTGTTTTTTATAAGAAATAAAACCGCTTTCTCATATATTCTTTTAGAAAACATATTGCTAAAAGATATAAAAATTGATAGAATAAGGATTGTCTAAAAAATTTTAAGGAGAATCTATCAAATGGATTTTACATGGGCAATTAAATATGCCACTGAATTCTTGGGAACTGCTATTTTGATCATTCTTGGTAATGGTGCAGTTGCTAACGTTGAACTTAAAGGTACGAAAGGTCACCAAAGTGGCTGGCTCGTTATCGCTGTTGGTTACGGTATGGGGGTTATGATTCCAGCTTTGATGTTTGGTAACGTATCAGGTAACCACATCAACCCAGCCTTCACTCTTGGACTTGCAATCAGCGGTCTCTTCCCTTGGGCACAGGTAGCGCCTTATATCCTTGCACAAGTTTTGGGTGCTATCTTTGGTCAAGCCTTGGTTGTGGCAACACACCGCCCATACTACTTGAAAACTGAAAATCCAAACAACATCTTGGGTACTTTCTCAACAATTTCAAGTTTGGATAATGGTACAAAAGAATCACATTTTGCAGCAACTGTTAATGGTTTTGTAAATGAGTTTGTTGGTTCATTTGTTCTTTTCTTTGCAGCTCTTGGAATGACTAAAAACTTCTTTGGTGCTGAACTAGTATCAAAAGCACAAGCGGCTATTAATGCTCAAGTTGCACAAGCAACTACTCAAGGTCAAACCATTCCTCAAGAACAAGTAACAGCAGCACTTGACCAAGCTAAAGAACAAGTAGCACCATTTATGACATCTGGTCTTGGAATTGCTCACTTGGCAGTAGGTTTCCTAGTTATGGCCTTGGTAACATCACTTGGTGGACCTACAGGACCTGCCTTGAACCCAGCCCGTGACTTGGGACCACGTCTCCTTCATGCTTTCCTTCCAAAATCAGTTCTTGGTGAGCACAAAGGTGATTCAAAATGGTGGTACTCTTGGGTACCAGTAGTAGCACCGATCGCAGCAGCAATTGCCGCAGTAGCTATCTTCAAATTCCTTTACCTATAAGAAATTGAAACCGAGGAAATCCTCGGTTTTTTAGATGAAATTTTACGAAAAAAAGCTAAATCTGAGCATAATTTCTTGTAAAAAATTCTAAAATCCTTTAAAATAAAAGAGTTGGAGGAATTTATGAATGTAAATCAGATTGTACGGATTATTCCTACTTTAAAAGTTAATAATAGAAAATTAAATGAAACATTTTATATAGAAACCCTTGGCATGAAGGCCTTGTTAGAAGAGTCAGCCTTTCTGTCACTAGGTGATCAAACAGGTCTAGAAAAGCTGGTTTTAGAAGAAGCTCCAAGTATGCGCACTCGTAAGGTAGAGGGAAGAAAAAAACTAGCTAGATTGATTGTCAAGGTGGAAAATCCCTTGGAAATCGAAGAACTCTTATCTAAAACAGATTCGATTCATCAATTATATAAAGGTCAAAACGGCTACGCTTTTGAAATTTTCTCACCAGAAGATGATTTGATTTTGATTCACGCGGAAGATGATAGAGCAAGTCTAGTAGAAGTAGGAGAAAAGCCTGAATTTCAAACAGATTTGGAATCAATTTCTTTGAGTAAGTTTGAGATTTCTATGGAATTACATCTCCCAACTGATATCGAAAGTTTCTTGGAAACATCTGAAATTGGGGCATCACTTGATTTTATCCCAGCTCAGGGGCAGGATTTGACTGTGGACAATACGGTTACTTGGGACTTATCTATGCTCAAGTTCTTGGTTAATGAATTAGACATAGCAAGTCTTCGCAAGAGGTTTGAGTCTACTGAATATTTTATTCCTAAGTCTGAAAAATTCTTCCTTGCTAAAGATCGAAATAATGTTGAATTGTGGTTTGAAGAAGTATGAAGTGGACCAAGATTATTAAAAAAATAGAAGAACAAATCGAGGCAGGGATTTATCCCGGAGCCTCTTTTGCGTATTTTAAGGACAATCAATGGACGGAGGTCTATTTAGGCCAGAGTGACCCAGAGCATGGCTTGCAGACCGAGGCAGGACTAGTTTATGACTTAGCCAGTGTCAGCAAGGTTGTTGGGGTTGGGACAGTTTTTGCTTTTTTGTGGGAAAAAGGCAAATTAGATATTGACAGTCCTGTAACCGATTTTTTACCTGAGAGTGATTATCCAGACATCACTATTAGACAGCTCTTAACCCATGCTACAAATCTTGATCCGTTTATTCCCAATCGTGATCTTTTAACTGCCTCAGAATTAAAGGAAGCGATGTTTCATCTCAACAGACGAAGTCAGCCAGCCTTTCTTTATTCAGATGTCCACTTTTTGCTTTTAGGCTTTATTTTGGAAAGAATCTTTGATCAAGACTTGGATGTGATTTTACAAGAACAAGTCTGGAAACCTTGGGAAATGAAGGAAACTCAGTTTGGTCCTGTTGAGCTTGCTATTCCAACAGTCAGAGGTGTAGAGGCCGGTATGGTACATGATCCCAAGGCTCGCCTCTTGGGCAGACATGCAGGTAGTGCTGGTTTATTTTCGACTGTAAAGGACTTACAAATCTTTTTAGAACACTATTTAGCAGATGATTTTGCAAGAAATTTGAGTCAAAATTTTTCTCCTTTGAATGACAAGGAACGTTCTTTGGCATGGAATTTGGAAGGAGATTGGCTAGACCATACGGGCTATACAGGTACCTTTATCATGTGGAATCGTCAGAAGCAAGAAGCGGCTATTTTCCTATCGAATCGTACCTATGAAAAGGATGATCGGGCTCAATGGATTGTAGACCGCAATCAAGTGATGGACTTGATTCGTAAAGAAGAGTAAGGAGAGACATGTCAAACAGTTTAAAAGGGACTCTATTAACAGTTGTGGCTGGTATTGCTTGGGGCTTGTCTGGAACGAGTGGCCAATACCTGATGGCACACGGAATTTCGGCTCTAGTCTTGACCAACTTGCGTCTTTTAATCGCTGGTGGAATTCTCATGCTCTTGGCTTATGCTACTGCAAAGGATAAAATGCTGACCTTTTTAAAGGATAGAAAGAGTTTGCTGTCTCTTCTCATTTTTGCTTTGATTGGACTTTTTCTCAATCAATTTGCCTATCTAACTGCTATTCAGGAAACCAATGCAGGAACCGCGACGGTACTTCAGTATGTTTGTCCTGTCGGGATTTTGATTTATAGCTGTATCAAGGATAAGGTGGCGCCGACACTGGGAGAGATTGTTTCCATCATATTAGCCATTGGAGGGACCTTCTTGATCGCAACTCATGGGCAGTTGGACCAGTTATCCATGACACCTGTAGGCCTGTTCTGGGGTCTCTTTTCTGCTCTGACTTACGCACTTTATATCATTTTGCCCATATCCTTGATTAAGAAGTGGGGGAGCAGTTTGGTCATTGGTGTGGGAATGGTCATAGCTGGTTTGGTCGCCCTTCCTTTTACAGGAGTTCTACAGACTGTTATCCCAACTAGTCTTGATTTTCTCCTCGCTTTTGCGGGCATTATTCTTATCGGGACTGTTTTTGCCTATACAGCCTTTCTAAAAGGAGCCAGTCTGATAGGACCGGTCAAGTCAAGTTTGTTGGCTTCGATTGAGCCGATTTCGGCAGTTTTCTTTGCCTTCCTGATCATGAATGAACAATTTTATCCCATTGATTTTCTTGGCATGGCAATGATTTTATTTGCAGTAACCCTGATTTCTTTGAAAGATTTATTGTTAGAGAAATAAACAAAAAATGAAAGTAGATGATAACCACTCTTAAAGAGGAGTTATTTTTACTAGTAAAAGTCTTTAAATCTAAATGAATTAATGAAATTTTATAAAAGTTTAAGTCTTTTTTCTTAAAATATTTATATGAGTATAGAATACTTGGAGAAAATATGAATATTTTTAAAAAAATACATCCATCTAAACCTCTAAAATACTTGAGATGGTTTGACATTGTGATTATTACGATCATAATGTTTGGTCAGTTTATAATTCGTTCAACCGAGCTATTTTTAGCAAATACGTTTCCAACGGGTGTATCAAGTACAGTAGGGACAGTTAGACAGGCTGCAAGCGAAGGTGCTGCTTATTTTAGTAATTTTACCCTGCAAGCTATATTACTAACTGTGACCTTACTCTATCTTTTGATTCGAAATTATGATTTTAAACAGCTTCCTATTCGCTGGAATTGGTCCATTATCTTTTGGGTTCCATTTATATTTGCTTTAGTGGGACTGTTTGGAGACTTGGTTACAACTCTCACTGGTAAATATAATTACTTTAATCCAGACCTTTTTGCCTATATAGATTTCACGCAAATAATAGGTAAGTTTTTAGCTCTCAGCCCGATAGTGATTGCCTATGCCTTGCTTAATGGATTTTATGAAGAGTTTTTCTTTCTAGGTTTGTTAACTTCAGTGAAGGCAAAACACAAGTGGTTGATTTTGCTTTATTCTACTAGTATTCGTATTTCCTTCCACACCTATCAAGGATTAGTATGGGCTTTGGTAATCGGTGTAGTTTATGGCTTATTCTATTATTTCTTATACAAATATAAAATTAAAAATCTCCTTCCATTCTTTCTCATGCATGCTTTAGCAGATATGTTTGGTTCTAGCCTGATCTATCTATTGGTTGCTTGGGGGACTTAAAAATTAGAAAAGTCCACTCAGTTGTCTGAGCGGACTTTTTGTGTCAAGACGTTTAGTCTTTATTTTCGTATGGCAAGATTAAGTTCAAGATGATTCCTGTCATGGCTGATAGGGCAGTACCTGAAAGGGTAACTGGACCGAGTTTAAGGATAGCTCCTCCAAGTCCAAGTACCAGCATAGCACTTGCGATGATTAGGTTACGCATTTGACCGAAATCAACACGTTCTTTGATCAAGACTTTCAAACCATTACTTGCGATAACTCCGTAGAGAAGGATTGACATACCACCAAGTACAGCATTTGGAATGGTTGAAATCAAGGCAGTGAATTTACCAAGGAAGCTAAGGGCAATCGCGATGAAGGCTGCGTTACGGATAACTGAGACAGAAGCGATGCGAGTCATACCAATAACCCCTGTGTTTTCTCCGTAAGTTGTATTGGCTGGTCCACCAAGGAAGGCAGAAACAGAAGTTGCGATACCGTCACCAAGAAGAGTACGGTGAAGACCTGGTTCTTTCAAGAATTGACGTCCACAGATTTGACCCAAAACAGTATGGTCTCCGATATGCTCAGAAATTGTTACGATAGCGATTGGCAAGATAGCGATGGTTTCTGGACCAAAGTAAAGATTGTATTCTTTAAAGGCACCACCTGTGCTAAATGGCAAGTAGAAACCAGGAATCTCGAACCAGTTAGCTTTAAGAACTGGTGTAAAATCAACCAAGCCAAGAGTTAGTGCGAAGAGGTAACCACCGATAATGGCAAAGAGGAAAGGAATGATTCGTAGGAAGCCTTTTCCTTTTGTATTGATAAAGGCAGCAATCAAGAAAGTAACAACTGCTACAAGAGCATTTTTCCAATTCCCGTCAGCTACAAGACCAGCGTTAGTGACTGCTGAGCCTGCAAGTCCAAGACCAATAACGATAATCATAGGACCAATAATGATTGGTGGTAAGAGTTTATCAATCCATTTTGTACCCGCAAAACGAACACTTGCAGCCACAAGGACATAGACTAAACCAGTCAAGATAACCCCTGTTTGAGCAGCAGATACATCACCACCCATTTCTTTCATAGCCAGTGACATTGCTGTGATAAAGGCAAATGAAGAACCTAGATAAACGGGAACTTTAAAACCAGTTGAAATCATGTAGATGAGTGTCCCGACACCTGAAGCAAAAAGGGCAACAGATACAGGCATTCCCAAAATCAAGGGTACTAAGATGGTCGCACCAAACATGGCGAAAACGTGTTGAAAGCTAAGGAGAATTCCTTTTCCAGCCGAAGGACGTTGGTCAACGTCTAGTAACAAATCAACAGTTGATTCTTGTTTCATATAAACCTCACTTTTGGGCATCAAAAAAGAGCCCATTATTTTACAGCAATATGCCCTCAGAGTAAGACTTCTCTAAAATCTAGACTTTAAAGAGTTTCAAGTATTTCTGCGTCTTCGTCACCTCACGGGATGACATTAAAAACCTTTGCTTGTGATAGTATAGCAGAAATTCCGAACTTTGTAAATATTTTTTACTAAAAAATTTAAAGCGGGCGTTTGTTGGGCATACCAGCCTTTCTTGGATATTTATTTGGTGTTTCTTTTTTCTTTTCCACCACTGTGATATAACGCGGATCTCCATTCGGTAGGGCGTAGCTGAGATTGTCTTCGACTTTACTGAAGAGGAGGTTGAGGGCATTCTTAGCTTCTAATAATTCTTCAGGCGCATTGCTAGCCTTGAGTGCCAATAGTTTTCCGCCAACTTTAAGGTAGGGAATAGTCAATTCAGACAAGACCTGCATACGGGCAACCGCACGAGCTGTTACAAAATCATATTGAGCACGGAAGTTCTTGTCTTGGGCCAAGTCTTCTGCACGTCCATGGTAGAAATGAACACCATCCAAATCCAGTTCTTGAGCCAAAAGTTGGAGGAAGTTGATGCGCTTGTTGAGAGAATCAATGATAGTTACATCTAACTGAGGATAGAGGATTTTCATTGGTAGACTAGGAAATCCTGCCCCAGCCCCGATATCAAGAAGTTTGATAGTTTCATTGGGAATCAAACCTTGCAGAATAGGTGCAATCGAATCGTAAAAATGTTTGAGATAAACTTCTTCCTTGTCCGTAATGGCTGTTAAATTAATCTTTTCATTCCACTTGACCAGGAGCTCAAAATAGCGTTCAAATTGTTTTTTTTGCTGGTCCGAAAGTGGAAGATTTTGCTCGGCAAGCAGGTTGTAAAATGTTTCTGGTTTCATAGTTATTTCCTTCTTTAGTATCATCTTATTTTACCACAATCATTAAAAATTTGATATACTGGTACTAATCTAAAAGTAGAAAGGACTTATATAATGACTTGGATTATTCTTGGAGTTATCGCTCTTATTGTTATTTTTGTGATTGTTAGCTATAACGGTTTGGTTAAGAATCGTATGCAAACAAAGGAGGCTTGGAGTCAGATTGATGTTCAGTTGAAACGTCGAAATGATCTCTTGCCAAACTTGATTGAGACTGTAAAAGGTTATGCCAAATATGAAGGTTCTACCCTTGAAAAGGTGGCAGAACTGCGTAACCAAGTGGCAGCAGCGACTTCACCAGCAGAAGCTATGAAAGCTAGTGATGCCCTCACTCGTCAGGTTTCAGGTATTTTTGCAGTTGCAGAAAGCTATCCAGATTTGAAAGCTAGTGCCAACTTTGTTAAATTGCAAGAGGAGTTGACAAACACAGAAAATAAAATTTCTTACTCCCGTCAACTCTACAACAGTGTTGTCAGCAACTACAATGTAAAATTAGAAACTTTCCCAAGCAATATTATCGCTGGAATGTTTGGATTTAAAGCAGCAGATTTCCTTCAAACACCAGAAGAGGAAAAGGCAGTTCCTAAGGTTGATTTTAGCGGTTTAGGTGACTAAGATGTTGTTTGATCAAATTGCAAGCAATAAACGAAAAACGTGGATTTTGTTGCTGGTATTTTTCCTACTCTTAGCTCTTGTTGGCTATGCGGTTGGTTACCTCTTTATGCGGTCTGGGATTGGTGGTTTGGTTATCGCACTGATTATTGGCTTTATCTATGCCTTGTCCATGATTTTTCAATCGACAGAGATTGTCATGTCCATGAATGGGGCGCGTGAGGTTGATGAGCAAACGGCACCAGACCTCTACCATGTAGTGGAAGATATGGCTATGGTGGCTCAGATTCCTATGCCTCGTGTTTTCATCATTGATGATCCAGCCTTAAATGCCTTTGCGACAGGTTCTAACCCTCAAAACGCAGCGGTTGCTGCGACGTCAGGTCTCCTAGCTATCATGAATCGTGAAGAACTAGAAGCTGTTATGGGACATGAAGTCAGTCATATTCGTAATTACGATATCCGTATTTCGACTATTGCTGTTGCCCTTGCTAGTGCTATCACCATGCTTTCTAGTATGGCAGGTCGTATGATGTGGTGGGGTGGCGCAGGTCGCAGACGAAGTGACGATGACCGAGATGGAAATGGCTTAGAAATCATTATGCTAGTGGTTTCCCTACTAGCTATTGTGCTGGCACCTCTCGCTGCAACCTTGGTGCAACTAGCTATTTCTCGTCAGAGGGAATTCCTAGCAGATGCTTCCAGTGTCGAGTTGACCCGCAATCCTCAAGGGATGATTAATGCTCTCCATAAGTTGGACAATAGCGAGCCGATGCATCACCATGTCGATGATGCCAGCAGCGCTCTTTATATCAATGATCCCAAGAAAGGTGGAGGGTTCCAAAAACTCTTTTATACCCACCCACCTATCTCAGAACGAATTGAACGTTTAAAACAGATGTAAAAAGAATCCAGAGGTCGTCTCTGGATTTTTGCTATGTCCAAGATTTATATATCTTGGAGATCAACGACCTCTAAACCGTGTTCTGTTAAACGATAGATGGTCGTACAGACCTCTTTTAAGAAACGTCTGTCATGCGAAACAGTGATGAGACCGCCTGGATACGTAGCAAAGAGTTTTCTTATTTCAGGTTGAGAAGTTGGAGAAAAGTTTCGTGTAGGTTCATCCAGCAGGAGAAAGTTTGGTTTGCGCAGCACTAAATCCAAAAGCAGAAGTTTCCCATGTTGCCCGCCGGATAAGGAGCGAATTTGGTGGTGCATCTCTGGATAACTGAAATTGAGACTGGCTAAGTGAGATTGAATTTTCTGTATTTCCTCTTTTTCTCCAGTTTGGCTGAGATAGTCTACTGGAGATAGACTTAATTGCAGTTTTTTGTGGTAATCTTGTGGCATAAAACCAAGAGAAACCTCTCTTTTGGCGCTTAGTAGTTGTTGTAACTTGGCTAACAGAGTTGATTTTCCAATACCATTTTGCCCGATAATACCGATTTTTTCTTGGCCACGGACAGTTAGTTGTAACTCCTGAACTAAAACTCGCTCTCCAATGGACAAATTTTCCTTTTCCAGTTGGATTAAGACTTTAGATGTCGGTAATGGCTGTATATCTGAGAAAAAAAGTCTAATTTCTTCCTCTTCAAGTGGTTTTTGGGTCATGGACTGAGCTGTCTTTTCAATACGTTTTTCTTGAGAGAGGACAGTTTTCATCTTTTTAGCCAATAGGCGACCGGCAGTACTGTCTTTGGTAGCTCGAAGTGCAGTTTCTACATTTTGCTTGACTCGCCGATGTTTTTCCATGGTTTTATCGTAGGCTCTTTGGTCGTTAGATGCTTGCTGGCTTTGTTTGATAAAATTAGCCTTTATCTGCTCACTATAGCGATCATAGTCTAAATGCTCTACTAATGTTTCTGCTTCTTTACGGTGCTTGACCAGTCGCAAGTGGACAATAGTATCAGCCGTTTCAGAAAGAAAGTCTTCATCATGGGAAATGAAAATAACGGTTTGCCTCATCTTCTGTATCTGTCTTTTTAGCCAATCAACCGTCTCAAGGTCTAGGTCATTTGAAGGTTCATCTAAAAATAGAATCTCAAAGGGTTTGGCTAACTCATGGATGAGCTGAATTTTCAAAGCTTCGCCCCCTGATAGACTGCCAATATCTTGGTTGCTAGCGAAACGATTGCTATCAAAATGCAATTCCTCAGCCAAACGATAGAGGATACTGTAGTCTAAATCAATAGAATCTAAAAAGAAGTAGTCGTGTAGACTTCTCTTTTTCAAGTCCTCAGGGACTTTTTGAGGAATACAGGCCAGTGACTGATAGTCAGACTGGATGTCTCCCTTGATAGTGAAATCAGACAAAACTTCCCCAATTAAAATTTTAAGTAAGGTTGATTTGCCATTTCCTTCTTCGCCAATAATAGCTACCTTTTCCCCATCTTGGATGGTCATGCTTAAGTCGGCTACAAGGTCTCGTAAATCTTTGTTTTGTGTGATGGTCAGGTGATTGATTTTTATCATATGATTGCCCTTTCTAGAATATCAATAGTGCATAACAAAAAGCTCTACTTTACCTAGTAGAGCCACAGTTTATGTCAAAAAACTCTATTAATACTCTTCGAAAATCTCTTCAAACCACGTCAGCGTCGCCTTACCGTACTCAAGTACAGCTTACGGCTAGCTTCCTAGTTTTCACTTTGATTTTCATTGAGTATAAAATGCCAGAAGAAGAGCATAAAAGAGCACACAAAAAGAGACAAAAACAAGATCTACTAAATAAAGGTTCTTTATTTGATAGACTTAGTTGTTCATGTCTCCCTTACCTCCGAGTATTAGTATCTTTATCCTATACCTTTAAGGAAATTTTGTCAATAGAAAACTGACAATTCTAATCTCTAAAATCCGAAAACAGGTCCATAGAGAGTCAGGACGTGTTTGACATGATCGTAATGGAATTTGTCGTAGTTTCGCCAAGCAATGCGTGCTTGATCGTTTAGTTTTAGGGTACCAAGACCTATTAGAAGACTGGTACGTTGGTAAAATTTCTCAAGGTCAATTAAGATACTGTTGTCCAACTTTTCCACTTTTTTTAGCTCTTTTATAGTAGTGTTTAGCAGCTCTTGTAATCGAATATCATCTGCAGTACCCTGTTTGCAGCTTTGGAAACTTTTATTTAACTCGGATAGGAGTTGGGTTGCATTAGTAATGAGTTCTTTGTCTTCCATGTGAGCATCCTCCTTGCTATCATGTATTCTTGCCTATAGTATAGTACCAAAAAATATAGTGATAAACATATTAAAAAATTCAATTTTAATTACAAAGTTTGGTGGCTTAATCTGTAGCCTTTTCATGGTATAATCAAGAGAGTAAATCTTTATGGAGGAAGTATGAAATTAAATATTCAAGAAATTCGTAAGCAGTCTGAAGGCTTGCATTTTGAACAAACTTTAGACCTAGCTGCAGACTTGCGTGCACGCAATCAAGAAATCTTAGATGTGAAAGATATCCTTGCAGTTGGGAAAGTACAATACGAAGACCGTATGTATTTCTTAGATTATCAGTTGTCTTACACTATTGTCCTTGCTTCAAGTCGTAGTAAGGAGCCAGTTGAGTTAGTTGAATCTTATCCAGTCACAGAAGTTTTCATGGAAGGCGCAACCAACCAGCTAGATCAAGAAGTTCTAGATGACGACTTGGTCTTGCCTATCAAAAATGGAGAACTTGACCTTGCTGAGAGCGTGTCAGACAATATCCTACTAAACATTCCTATTAAGGTTTTGACGGCTGAAGAAGAAGCTGGTAAAGGTTTTGTGTCAGGAAATGACTGGCAAATCATGACAGAGGAAGAATACCAAGCCCAACAGGCAGTTAAGAAAGAAGAAAACAGTCCTTTTGCTGGCTTACAAGGACTATTTGATGGAGACGAATAATGGTTTTATCAAAAAAACGAGCACGAAAAGTGCTAGAAGAAATCATTGCTCTGTTTCCAGATGCCAAGCCCAGTCTTGATTTTACCAATCATTTTGAACTCTTGGTTGCGGTCATGTTGTCAGCTCAGACAACGGATGCAGCGGTAAATAAGGCCACACCAGGTCTCTTTGCTGCCTTTCCAACGCCACAAGCCATGTCTGTTGCGACAGAGGGTGAGATTGCTTCACACATTTCTCGTCTAGGACTGTATCGGAATAAGGCTAAATTCCTAAAAAAATGTGCTCAACAGTTACTAGACGACTTTGATGGTCAAGTTCCTCAAACACGTGAGGAATTGGAGAGTTTAGCAGGTGTTGGTCGCAAGACTGCCAATGTTGTCATGAGTGTGGGCTTTGGAATTCCAGCCTTTGCAGTAGACACTCATGTGGAGCGTATTTGCAAACACCATGATATCGTCAAAAAATCAGCAACACCACTTGAGGTGGAAAAGCGGGTCATGGATATCTTGCCGCCGGAGCAGTGGTTAGCAGCCCATCAGGCTATGATTTATTTTGGAAGAGCTATCTGTCATCCTAAAAATCCAGAGTGTGACCAGTACCCACAGTTATATGATTTTAGCAATTTATAAGATGGGAGTTCAAAAGTTTTTGCTTGATTTTAGGTCTGTTTTGTGCTATAGTATTTGATAACTAAATATTCCTTTAAACCTGTCCCGTGAGGCAGGCAAGGAGCGTGATAAAGTAGAAGGGTGAAGTCTATACTGTTTGCAGTAGGGCTTACTTAGCTATACATTTCAAGTCTCCTTGTTTAAGGAGACTTTTCTTTTTGGAGGTTTGTCATGAAGACAAAAGAAGTTGTAGACGAATTGACCGTCAAACGGGCGATTACGCGTATTACTTACGAGATTATCGAACGCAACAAAGATTTGAATAAAATCGTCTTGGCTGGTATTAAAACTCGTGGTGTCTTTATCGCCCACCGTATCCAAGAACGTTTGGAGCAACTAGAAAATCTTTCAGTTCCTGTTGTGGAATTGGATACTAAACCTTTCCGTGATGATATTAAAAGTGGAGAAGATACTTCTTTGATCTCTGTTGATGTGACAGGCCGTGAAGTTATCTTGGTGGACGATGTGCTTTATACAGGCCGTACTATCCGTGCTGCTATTGATAATATTGTAGGTCATGGCCGTCCTGCGCGTGTGAGTTTAGCAGTTCTAGTCGATCGTGGACATAGAGAATTGCCAATCCGTCCAGATTACGTTGGAAAAAATATCCCAACTAGTCGTTCTGAAGAAATCATCGTAGAGATGGCAGAACTTGATGGCCAAGACAGAGTTCTGATTACTGAAGAAGCTTAGAAAGCTAAAGGAGTAGCCATGTCAGAAAATCAACAAGCATTGAACCATGTGGTGTCCATGGAAGACCTCACTGTCGATCAAGTGATGAAATTGATCAAACGAGGGATTGAGTTTAAAAACGGAGCTCAGCTTCCTTATGAAGACCATCCGATTGTTTCCAATCTTTTCTTTGAGGATTCTACACGGACGCATAAGTCCTTTGAAGTGGCAGAGATTAAACTGGGATTGGAGCGACTTGACTTTGATGTGAAGACCAGTTCAGTCAATAAGGGTGAGACACTTTATGATACCATTTTGACTCTGTCTGCTTTAGGAGTGGATGTCTGTGTGATTCGCCACCCTGAGGTTGACTACTACAGAGAGTTAATTGCAAGTCCAACGATTACGACTTCCATTATCAATGGTGGAGATGGTTCGGGACAACACCCTAGCCAGAGCTTGCTGGATTTGATGACCATTTATGAGGAATTTGGTCACTTTGAGGGACTCAAGGTTGCTATTGCAGGTGACTTGGACCACTCACGTGTTGCCAAATCTAATATGCAGATTTTGAAACGCTTGGGAGCTGAACTTTACTTTGCTGGACCTGAGGAATGGAGAAGTCAAGAGTTTGCAGACTATGGACAGTTTGTAACCATTGATGAAATCATTGATCAGGTGGATGTCATGATGTTTCTCCGTGTGCAACATGAACGTCATGATAGTGGAGCTATCTTTTCAAAAGAGGACTACCATGCCCAACATGGCTTGACTCAAGAACGTTACGATTGTTTGAAAGAAACAGCAATCCTTATGCACCCAGCTCCAGTCAATCGCGATGTGGAAATCGCAGATCACTTGGTTGAAGCACCAAAATCACGGATTGTCCAACAAATGACCAATGGTGTCTTTGTTCGAATGGCAATCTTAGAATCCGTATTGGCGAGTAGAAACGCCAACTAAAACACAAGACGTTAAAAGACGCCAGTGAGCGTCCACGAGAGGTGAAAATATGACAAAAAGACTTCTAGTATTAGAAGATGGAACAATTTTCGAAGGTAAGGCCTTCGGAGCAGATATTGATGTAACAGGCGAAATTGTCTTTAATACAGGCATGACAGGCTATCAAGAATCCATAACAGACCAGTCTTATAATGGACAAATCTTGACCTTTACTTATCCTTTGGTAGGAAATTATGGAATTAACCGTGATGATTACGAATCCATTATTCCAACTTGTAAGGGAGTTGTTGTTTTCGAAGAAGCGCGTAGAGCAAGCAACTGGCGCAACCAAATGACGCTGGATGAATTTTTGAAAGCCAAGAAAATTCCTGGTATTTCAGGGATTGATACGCGTGCACTTACCAAGATTATTCGTAAGCATGGTACCATGCGTGCAACCTTGACCCATGTTGGGGACAGCATGGATCATGTGACGGACCAGCTCCAAGCAACAGTATTGCCGACAGACAATATTAAGCAGGTTTCTACTAAAACATCCTATCCAGCTCCAGGAGTTGGTTTGAGCGTAGTGTTAGTGGACTTTGGTCTCAAGCACTCAATCCTACGTGAACTTTCTAAGCGCAACTGTAATGTGACCGTGGTTCCATACACGACAACGGCAGAAGAAATTCTTCATCTTAATCCTGACGGAGTGATGTTGTCAAACGGTCCAGGTAACCCAGAAGATGTTCCACAGGCACTGGATATGATTCGTGGTGTGCAAGGAAAAATTCCAATCTTTGGTATCTGTATGGGGCACCAACTCTTTGCAATGGCAAATGGTGCTAAGACCTACAAGATGAAGTTTGGTCACCGTGGATTTAACCATGCGGTACGTGAAATTGCTACAGGACGTGTGGATTTTACAAGTCAGAACCATGGTTATGCAGTCAGCCGTGAGGATTTGCCAGAACACTTGATTATCACCCACGAAGAAATCAATGACAAGTCAGTTGAAGGTGTGCGTCACAGATATCAGCCTGCTTTCTCTGTTCAGTACCACCCAGACGCAGCACCTGGTCCACACGACGCAAGCTACCTATTTGACGAGTTTATCGAGATGATGGAAGCTTTTAAACAATCAAACTAAGAACGAGTAAAAGCTCGTCGGAGAATTTATGTAACTGAACACGGACGGAAAGCTCGGAATTTAGAGAAACCAACTTGGATTGTCAATCCTTCCTTGGTTTCCTAAAATTCAATCGCTTTCTATTCGTCCTTTGTATCTTATTTAATGTCGCTCTGTGAGGCGACGAATAGAAAGGAGAAGATACATTGTTCGCGGAAGTGAACACGCCCGAAGAACTGTGTGAAAAAGATAAACATCGTCTTGACGCTAAAGATGTCTACACCGAGTTTCCTATTTTCATTGTGTTCTTTACGGGCTTTGTATCATAAACTATGCCTAAACGTACTGATATTCAAAAAATTATGGTGATTGGTTCTGGTCCGATTATTATTGGTCAGGCTGCTGAGTTTGACTATGCTGGGACCCAGGCTTGCTTGTCGTTGAAAGAGGAAGGGTATGAGGTTGTTTTGGTTAACTCAAATCCTGCAACCATCATGACGGACAAAGAAATTGCTGACAAGGTTTACATCGAACCGATTACACTTGAGTTTGTGACTCGTATCCTCCGTAAGGAGCGTCCAGATGCCTTGCTTCCAACTCTTGGTGGGCAAACAGGACTCAACATGGCCATGGAGTTGTCTAAAAACGGTATTCTTGATGAGCTCGGTGTCGAACTTCTGGGAACTAAATTATCTGCTATTGACCAAGCGGAGGACCGTGACCTCTTTAAACAATTGATGGAGGAATTGAATCAACCAATTCCAGAGTCTGAAATTGTCAACACAGTAGAAGAAGCAGTTGCCTTTGCAGCGACAATCGGTTACCCAGTTATTGTCCGTCCAGCTTTCACACTTGGTGGTACTGGGGGTGGTATGTGTGCCAACGAGGAAGAATTGCGTGAAATCGCTGAAAATGGTTTGAAGTTGTCACCTGTTACCCAATGTTTGATTGAGCGTTCAATCGCAGGTTTCAAGGAAATCGAATACGAAGTGATGCGTGACTCAGCTGACAATGCTTTGGTTGTTTGTAACATGGAAAACTTTGACCCAGTTGGGATTCACACAGGGGATTCCATTGTATTTGCCCCTGCCCAAACCATGTCAGACTATGAAAACCAAATGCTTCGTGACGCAAGCTTGAGCATTATTCGTGCCCTTAAGATTGAAGGTGGATGTAATGTTCAGCTGGCCCTTGACCCACACAGTTTTAAGTACTATGTTATCGAAGTAAACCCTCGTGTATCGCGTTCGTCAGCCCTGGCATCTAAGGCGACAGGGTATCCGATTGCAAAATTAGCTGCTAAGATTGCAGTAGGTTTGACCTTGGATGAGGTTATTAACCCAGTTACAGGTTCAACCTATGCCATGTTTGAGCCTGCCCTTGACTACGTGGTTGCCAAGATTCCTCGTTTCCCATTTGACAAGTTTGAAAAAGGTGAACGCCGTCTTGGTACCCAGATGAAGGCGACTGGAGAAGTCATGGCGATTGGTCGTAACATCGAAGAGTCGCTTCTTAAAGCTTGTCGTTCACTTGAAATTGGCGTTCACCACAATGAAATGACTGAACTTGCATCAGTTTCTGATGATGCCTTGATTGAAAAAGTTGTCAAAGCCCAAGATGATCGTCTTTTCTATGTATCAGAAGCCATTCGTCGTGGCTACACACCAGAAGAAATTGCAGAGCTTACAAAAATCGATATCTTTTATCTTGATAAACTCCTACATATCTTTGAAATTGAGCAGGAGTTGGGTGCCCATCCACAAGATTTTGAAGTTTTGAAAACTGCAAAATTGAATGGATTTTCAGACCGTAAGATTGCTGAACTCTGGAATACTACAGCTGACCAAGTTCGCCAACTTCGTTTAGAAAACAAGATTATCCCAGTCTACAAAATGGTTGATACCTGTGCGGCAGAGTTCGACTCTGAAACTCCATATTTCTATTCAACCTATGGTTGGGAAAATGAGTCTATCAAGTCTGATAAGGAATCCGTTCTAGTTCTGGGTTCTGGCCCAATCCGTATCGGTCAAGGGGTCGAGTTTGACTATGCAACTGTTCATTCGGTTAAGGCGATTCAAGCTGCTGGATACGAAGCTATCATCATGAACTCAAACCCAGAGACCGTTTCTACAGACTTCTCGGTATCTGACAAGCTCTACTTTGAACCATTGACATTCGAAGATGTTATGAACGTCATTGACTTGGAGCAACCAAAAGGGGTTATCGTTCAATTCGGTGGTCAGACAGCCATCAACCTTGCGGAGCCATTGGCAAAAGCAGGTGTGACCATTTTGGGAACGCAAGTCGCTGACCTAGACCGAGCCGAAGACCGCGACCTCTTCGAGCAAGCTCTTAAAGATTTGGATATTCCACAGCCACCAGGACAAACGGCTACCAATGAAGAAGAAGCAGTGCTTGCAGCTCGTAAGATTGGATTCCCAGTCCTCGTTCGCCCATCTTATGTCTTGGGTGGACGTGCCATGGAAATCGTGGAAAATGAGGAAGATCTCCGTTCTTACATGCGTACAGCGGTTAAAGCTAGTCCAGACCACCCAGTGCTTGTTGACTCATACATCGTTGGGCAAGAGTGCGAAGTTGATGCCATTTCAGACGGGGAAAATGTCCTCATCCCTGGTATCATGGAACATATCGAACGTGCTGGTGTCCACTCAGGTGACTCAATGGCTGTTTACCCACCACAAACCTTGTCGCAAAAGGTGCAAGAAACCATCGCTGACTACACGAAACGCTTAGCAATCGGTCTTAACTGCCTTGGAATGATGAACATCCAGTTTGTTATTAAGGATGAGAAAGTCTATGTTATTGAGGTTAATCCACGTGCTAGCCGTACGGTTCCATTCCTTTCTAAGGTGACCAATATTCCTATGGCTCAGGTAGCAACCAAGCTTATTCTTGGTCAAAGTTTATCAGAACTTGGCTACCAAGATGGTCTTTACCCTGAAAGCACTCGCGTTCATATTAAAGCACCAGTCTTCTCCTTCACAAAGTTAGCGAAAGTGGATAGCTTGCTTGGTCCTGAAATGAAGTCAACAGGGGAAGTTATGGGTTCTGATACGACTTTGGAGAAAGCCCTCTATAAAGCCTTTGAAGCTTCTTACTTACACTTGCCAACTTTTGGTAACGTTGTATTTACCATCGCTGATGATGCAAAAGAAGAAGCCTTGGCCTTGGCTCGTCGTTTCCAAAATATTGGCTATGGAATCCTCGCGACAGAAGGGACAGCAGTCTTCTTTGCTAGTCATGGATTACAAGCTCAACCTGTTGGTAAGATTGGTGATGACGATAAAGATATCCCAAGTTTTGTCCGCAAAGGAAGAGTTCAAGCTATCATTAACACAGTTGGAACAAAACGAACTGCAGACGAAGATGGTGAGCAGATTCGCCGTTCAGCTATTGAACACGGAGTGCCCCTCTTCACAGCCATAGATACAGCTAACGCCATGCTCAAAGTATTGGAAAGCCGTAGTTTTGTTACAGAAGCAATCTAGTTGAGAAAAATTTTTCACATTTTTAAAGCCAGCGTTTTCTGACGCTGGCTTTTGAAATACTGGTGTTGCTTATTTCAACTATCATACTTTCCTTAAGAATCATTTCAAAATGTGATGTAATAAGAATAAATTGGAAATAGAAAACTATTTTCAACATTTCTTTCAAAATCCATTAATAAAATAGGTAAAGACAAGGTTAGAAAGTGAATATTCTGATGTCTTCTTACAAAAAGGTCTCTCTTCCATTCTCTATTTTTCCCTTAATTTATCTGACCTCTAAGAAGTCAGTGATGGGAGAATTTACCAATGTCAAGTGGAACACAATCCTAGGCTACGTAGTTTCAATCATCTTGACCATTCCCAATGTCAAGCTTCTTTTCGACATTTTTTAAATCTATTTAAATCAGGTCTCGGCATCATCTTGAAGATTGATAAAGAAATAATAGCAGTGGTTGGTTTATAAAAATAAGAAACAAAAAAGAACAGCCGAAGCTGTCTTTTTATCATTATTTGAGACCGTATTTTAAATATATATACCCTATAGTGTTTAAATAGTTATTAAATCAATGTTTCTAAAGGGGATGTAGCTATAAAATATTATATATATACAGCATTGTTAAAATAAGACGGAGCCAAAAATTAAAATTTCGGAGCTTATAAAATAATGAAAGTTGTCTCAATCAGTTGAGCTGTTTGTTATTGTCTTTTTGTAGCAAAGTGACATAGTCACTTTTAGTGTGGAATAAGTGAGATAAAAAAACAGTGTTTCGTTTTTGATCGATGAAGTAAAGCAAAACATATTGGTCAATAATTTTTCCTCGTGTTGAATACTTGCTGTTAATTTTTATTCCGATTTTCTCATCAGCGTCAAAACCTGCTTCAGGAAAAATTTCTAAACTTTTTAAGCTGTCTAAAATTTTAACCACAGTATTTTTGGCAGATTGAGGTGATAGAAGTACCGTAGCTATATAGTCGTGTATATTGTCGATAGCTTCCTCGACCTCTTTTGAAGAAATCACGTTATAAGCCATAGCGTACCCTCATATTGTTTAGAGAAGTACCTTCACCTGCCTCGTATTCTCTCAAGGCACGTTCAGATTGGGCTTGTAATTCCTTAATCAACTGTTCTCTGTGTAGATCTTCGGCCGTCTTAATAGGCAAATCTTGCTCCAGGACTATTTGCTCCACAAATAAAGAAATAGCATCTGTCATTGTCATTCCCTTTTCCTTGATAATATTTCGAGCTTGTTCCATAGTAGCTTCATTTAGTTTAAAATTGTATTGTTTTGATAATGTTATAGCCATGATATATCTCCAATCTATACGTTATAGATTGATTATATACTAGATATAGATTTTAATCAAGAAAAATAGACTGGGCCAATAGTCTCTTATCTTCAAAAAAGCAACGGATTTGCCGTTGCTTTTTTGCATGGTTGCGATAGTCTTGGTAAAATAGAATTGCTCAATAAACCATTTAGAAAGGCTATCCCATGCATATTCATTATAACACAAATCAAACAACTTTATCACTAGAAATCAGTTCTTTCTTGCCACAAGACCATCTCGTTTTTACTATTGAAAAAGTAGTGAATACCTTTGAAGATTGTCACTTCCACGCCTTCTAATTGCCTATTCACAAGAGATTTTCTCTGGACAAAAATTGAAAAAATGATGATTGAAACCCTCGCTATGCAGTACCTAACAGGACAGTTGGTTGTCAGCTGCCGCACTATCAATAGCCCATTATCAGGAAAAATGACTTGAAGAATATAACTCCTCATGGCTTCAGACATACTCATGCTATCTTGATGATTGAAACGTGTGTAGATCCTGTTAACGCAGCCAAAAGGTTAGGGCATGCAAGTAGTCAGTTGACCTTGGATACTTATAGCCATTCTACAGTAGTAGGGGAGAAGAAAGCTATCACAAAATTTGTAGATTGCCTGGATAGTGCAAAAGGTTAGTTTTCCAAGACGGTACCAAAAACGGTACTAAAAATAAAAAAAGCCAAATCCAATTTCTTGGAAAAGGCTTTGTATCAACGTTTTTAAGCAATAAATGCGGTTGATTATTTGAGACCGTATTTTTTGTTGAAACGATCCACGCGTCCATCTGCTTGAGTGAACTTTTGACGTCCAGTGTAGAATGGGTGTGAGTCTGATGAAATTTCCACACGGATCAATGGGTAAGTTTCGCCTTCGAACTCAACTGTTTCGTTAGAGCGTTTTGTTGAACCGCTAAGGAATTGGTAACCAGTAGTTGTATCCATGAAGACAACTGGGCGATATTCTGGATGGATATCTTTTTTCATTTTGCAATATTTCCTTTCTGCCATGGTCTCTTTGCGAGCCATAGATTGTTACCATACTAGTCTATCAGATTCTAAAAAGTTTGGCAAGTATTTTATCAGTTTTTAAGCAAGTTTTTTAACTTTTGGTAGATGATTTCGTTTTCTTCTAGGCTATAGGAATTAGCACCGCTTGCTAGAGGGTGGCCTCCACCATCATGTTCCTTGGCAATTTCATTGATAGGATGGATTTTACTACGTAAGCGAACACGGTAGTGGCCATCAGCCTGTTCTACAAAAATTCCCCAGAGACTCACACTGTCAATACGTCCAGGTGCACCGACAATGGCTGCAGTTTCCGCATCGGTGACATTGAATCGTTTTAAGATTTCCTGACTCAGAATCACGCGAGCTGCGCCATTTTCATCCACTTCCAGATGGTCGTAGATGTAGCCCTGAAGTTTAGCAATTTTGTAGCTCATAGTATCCATTTTACGAGTGAGAGCCGCAAAGTCAAAGTTATGTTCCCTCAAATAAGCAGCAAGGCGAAGAGTCCGTGCAGTGGTAGAAGGATAAAGGAAGCGGCCTGTATCACCAACAATTCCTGCAAAGAGCAATTCAGCAGCTCGATCTGACAAGGCTAGTTGGGTTGTTTGGGCAAATAGGGTAATCATCTCGCTAGCGCTACTTGAACTAGTATCCACCCAAGATAGGTCACCATATACATCATCATTTGGATGGTGGTCAATCTTAATGAGAAAATCACCTTGACTATAGCGCTTATCATCAATACGAGCAGTATTTGCCGTATCACAGACGATGACAAGGGCGCCTTGGTAGGCACTATCTTCAACAAGATCCATTTCAGCCATCCAAGTAAGAGTTGGTTCATCAAAACCAACAGCTTTGATGGTTTTTTCTGGGAAATGATGTTTGAGAAGAGCTTTCAATCCCACCTGACTTCCCAAGGCATCTGGGTCTGGTTTCATATGACGATGAATGATAATCGTGTCGTACTCTTTGATTTTTTCTAAAATTTGATGGTAAATTTCCATAAATAACCTCAATTCTTTCTCATTTCATTGTAGCACAAGAATTTTTATTTTTAAAATGAAAAAGATGTGATATAATGGAGAAAGATAAATTGAGGAGGACGATATGGCATTAGCAAAAATTGTATTTGCCAGTATGACCGGTAATACCGAAGAAATTGCAGATATTGTAGCAGACAAATTACGTGACTTGGGCTTGGATGTTGATGTTGATGAATGTACAACTGTTGACGCTTCAGACTTCTTGGAAGCAGACATTGCTATCGTTGCGACCTATACTTATGGTGATGGAGAATTGCCAGATGAAATGATGGACTTCTACGAAGACCTAGCAGACCTCAACTTGAATGGTAAAATCTACGGAGTGGTCGGCTCAGGAGATACCTTCTACGATGAATTCTGTAAGGCTGTCGATGACTTTGACCGCGTTTTTGTAGCGACAGGAGCAGAAAAAGGTTCAGAGTGTGTTAAAGTTGATCTTTCTGCCGAGGAGGAAGATATTGAACGCTTGGAACAATTCGCAGAAGAATTGGCTGCTAAAGTAGGATAAGCATAAACGTGCGCTGATGCAATCAATCAGTGCATTTTTCTTACCGTGATTTGGGATTTTACTAGCCTATTGGGTGGCTTTTTGATACAATAATTCAAATAAAGGAGGAGAGTGTATGGATTTAGATAGTATTCGTCAAGAAATTGATCAAATCGACGACCAAATTGTCAAACTGTTAGAAGAACGAATGCATTTAGTTGAAGGGGTTGTCGCTTACAAGAAGGCTTCAGGGAAAGCGATTTTAGATACCAAGAGAGAAGCAGTTATTTTTGAAAAGGTCAGAAATCGTGTAGAGGACAAGCGCTATCAGGAGACTATTGTCGCAACATTTTCGGACATACTCAAACGTTCGCGTGATTATCAGGATCAAAATATCAAATGAAAAAAGAACAATTTTATCCGCTAGGAATTTTTCTAGCTGCTATGTTGGGCGGACTTGTCCGCTACCTAGTTTCCACTTGGTTACCAGCCAGTCCTGACTTTCCTTGGGGAACCCTTCTTGTCAACTATCTAGGCATTCTCTGCTTGGTTTATCTTATCAAGGGCTATCTGGTCTATAAGGGGACTAGTAAGGGCTTGGTTTTAGCGCTGGGGACGGGTTTTTGCGGAGGTTTGACAACCTTTTCTAGTCTCATGCTTGATGCTGTGAAACTGCTTGATACAGGGCGTTATCTTAGTTTAGTCCTGTATTTGCTTTTGAGCATCGGTGGAGGCATGCTTTTAGCTTACTATTTAGGGAGGAAAAAATGGTAATCGTCTATCTTGCAATTACTTGTGGCTTAGGAGCGCTCGTACGATATTTCTTTTCCCGCTATAATCAAGCTGCTAAATTGCCCCTCGGAACGCTCATAGCCAATCTTTTGGGTTGTTTTTTAATTGGACTTTTCTATAATCATGTGGAGTCTAAGGAAGTCTATGCTATTCTAGCAACAGGATTTTGTGGAGGTTTGACAACTTTTTCGACCTTGAATGACGAACTTCAAAGACTGCTAAGTGATAAGAAGGTATTTTATTCTTATTTATCTTTGACCTACCTAGGTGGTTTAGTTGCGATTTTTTTAGGAATTCTGCTATAAATTTCTTTACTTTTTTGTAGAAATTTGGTAAACTGTATCTTGTGTGTAATGGACGCACAAAAATACAGTTTATCCGCTGAGGAAGGTTCCTCAAGATTGGCAAAGATAGGAGAATAAAATGAATCCATTAATCCAAAGCTTGACTGAAGGTCAACTTCGTACAGATATCCCATCATTCCGTCCTGGTGACACTGTTCGTGTACATGCGAAAGTTGTCGAAGGTAACCGTGAACGTATCCAGATTTTTGAAGGTGTTGTTATCGCACGTAAAGGTGCTGGCATCTCAGAAAACTACACAGTTCGTAAAATCTCTAACGGTGTAGGTGTTGAGCGTATCTTCCCAATCCACACTCCACGTGTTGAAAAAATCGAAGTTGTTCGTTACGGTAAAGTACGTCGTGCGAAATTGTACTACTTGCGTGCTCTTCAAGGTAAAGCAGCTCGTATCAAAGAAATCCGTCGTTAATTCGACTAAAAAACTCTGCTTCTTCAGCAGAGTTTTTATCTAGCTCCCTTAGTTCAATGGATATAACAACTCCCTCCTAAGGAGTAGTTGCTGGTTCGATTCCAGCAGGGGGCATTTTTAGTAATGTAAAGAAAGACAAAGAAAATTCAAAATGTTTATTTGAAGGCAATTTTCTCAAGTTCATTTTTAAAAATAATTTAGCATTTTTAATTTTTTTGACCAAATTTTGACCAAAAATTATATTTTGGTCAATGATTATATAATAAATGGATCATGAAAATGTCTCTGATTTATAGTAGTGCTAAAAAGGACTTCCTTTATTGGAATGTCCTTATTTTTATTGTGGAACTGGACAAATGAGGTAAAGGTTCAGGTCTATGAACTCAGAAAGCAAGTACAAGGCTTTAAACAGCTTTCGAAAAGATTTGGTGTGGATTTTTTGGCTAAGCTTTGTGACAAGATGAATTGATTGTTATGAACTAGAGAATGTAAAAAATGGGGAAATCGTTATTATTCCCCTGAATTTGATATGTTGTAAAAGACTATTTCTGGTCTGTTAAATCTATCAATAACAAAATCTAAACATGATAGTCTAATATCTAATCCATTTCAAGTGAATAAGTTTATCAATCGTTTGAGTAAGAAAATCTCAAAAGAAAAAGGGCTAGGTTTTCAAAAATAACCTATCTAGTCATTGCTTATATATAATTTGTATCTTTTGGTTTATTAATTTGTATTTAAAATTTAATCATGTTACAATTGAAATTGAAATCGAATAGAAAAGGAAAATGCAGACGTGGGCACACTTTTAGCAACAAGATTAAAAAATAGACGAAAAGAATTAAAAATGTCTCAGCGAGAATTGGCCGAGGGGATATGTAAACAGGGACAGATTAGTCGATTAGAGAATGGAGAATTTACTCCAGGAGCTGACTTTTTATATGCTCTGTCTAAGAAGTTAAAAGTTAGTATAGATTATTTTTTTAATGAGCAGATTGTAGAAGAGATTGATGAGTTATCAGAGTTTAAAAAGTTAGCCCAGACATTTATCACAAATCGAAATTATGAGTCTTTGAAATATATATATGAATTAGAGAGTGTAAAGGTACATCGCTTGTCTCTAGTAGATAAGTTTTATATGGAGTGGATAAAATCTCTTATAGATTTTTATTTCTATGGGCAAAAAGAGGAGGCTGTGGCAAGATTGGAGAAGGTACTGTCTCAGTTAAGTGTAACTGACTTGACCTACCTTCAAGTTTCAAATACTCTATTCAATTTTTATTATAATATTGAAGATTTAGAGAGTTTTAATGAAATTAGAGAAAAGTTAGAGTGTCAAGTAAATCAACTCAAGTTAAACACAATCGAAGAATTAACCCTTTCTATTAAATTTAATTATAATGTTTGTCGCTATCTATGGTTGCAGAATAATACTGAAGAGGCTATTACTAAAATCACAGATACGATAAAGCAGTGTAAGACGTATAGAACAACATATCTTTTGGCTGATTTGTATGTATTGATGGGAAATGTCAGTAAGAATTTTTCTTCTAAAGTTGCAGTAAAAGAGTACTTTGAAACGGCTTATTTCCTATATAAGCTTGAGGGAAATATGTCAATGGCTCTTAAAATCGAGCATTACATTGCAGATATAACAGAATAGTAAAGACGATGTTCAATTAAGCATCGTTTTTTCAATCCAAAATAATACAAATATGTATTTAATAAAAATAAATAAAAAAATATTATCAAAATAATTGACATAATAACATCGAAGTGCTAAACTAAAGTCAAAAAATAAAAGGAAAGAACGCTGTGAATATCAATAAGAAAACGTTTTATACCATTACTTTTGGTGAGTTTATATCAAATGTTGGAGATAGATTTCAGAAAATTGCTTTTCCAATCTTAATTTACCAAGAATTTCATTCGTCTTTTGCAATGGGAGGAATGGTGATTATTGAATTGTTACCTCAATTCTTGTTGGGATTCGTTATGGGTTACTTATTAGATAATTTCAATAAGAAAAAAATACTATTATGGTCTACATTAATACCTGCATTATTATGTAGTGTAATACCGATATTATCTAAATATTCAGTTTCTATATTTTTTTACTACGTTATTGCATTTTTGATACCTTTATTTTCGACACTTTTTCAAACAGGATTTTCAGTCATTACTCCTGCTTTATTTGAGAAGGAAGAATTACAAAAATATAATTCTCAATTTCAAGGTGTACGAACTATTTCAAAATTAATTTCTCCAGCTCTAGCAGGGGTATTAATGTTAAAGTTTAATATTAATAGTATTTTTTTTATAAATAGTGCTTCTTTCTTGTTATTATTTCTTTCAATACTAATTTCATATATTCCAGATCAAGAACACAAGGAGAATGGTAATGATAATATAAAAGAAATTTTTGTAGGTTTTAAAGAGAACTTTACAAATGTTAAATTGAGGATTTCTTTACTCTTTACTATTGTTGTGAATATCGCTATGCTAGGTTTCAATGCAACTATTATTTTTTATTTACAGGATCAATTAAAATTATCAAATAGTCTTGTTGGGATTGTTTACTCAATTGCTGGATTTGGAAGTTTGATAGCAGTTACCTTTCTTTCTACTTTTTTGAATAAGAAGGATGCCTTTATCTTGATGAATATATCAATGGCAACCATCCCACTTGTCATTATGGCGAGTGGAATAGTAGAAAATTGGTTATTTTTTGGAATCTGTTATTCAATTTTGAGTGGATTAATTACAATAGCTTCTGTTTCGATTACAACAATACAGCAACAAGAAAGTACTGTGTATAATATTGGAAAGATACTTTCTAGTTCTTTTGTAATAGCTACCATTTTTGCTCCTTTTGGAGGAATACTGGCTGCTTATTTTAATTGGCTTTTAAACCCGAGATTAAGTCTAGTTATTTTGGGATTACTAAGTAGTTTATTGGTTATTCTTATAAAGAGTTATGAAAAAAAGCTAACTAAGAAAAGAACTGCAATAATTATAAAGGAAGATTAGTGGATTAATTATCATTAGAAAAAATAATATTAATTCGTAGTAAAATAAAAAATTGAAAAAGGTTTTACATAATGTACAACCTTTTTCAGATTTAATAATTATTGAGGGGATAGAACTAGAGAACAAAAATACTGAATTTTAAACTGCACCCCAAAAGTAAGATTTTTTCTGTCTAACTTTTGGGGTCAGTACATTATCTCTAACTTCTGGGGTGCTTTTTCTATATTCAAATTATTTTACAATACCCATGTACGGATGGCATGGGCAACGCCAGATTCGTCATTTGTTTTAGTGATGTATTTGGCGATTTTTTTGATTTCTGGATTTCCATTTTCCATGACAACGGGATTCCCAACGACTTCCAACATGGCACGGTCATTTTCTTCGTCACCGATCGCCATGGTTTCATCTTTGGTCAACCCGAGTTTTTCAGCTAGATGAGTGATGGCTGAACCTTTGTCCACATTCTTTTTAAGGAGTTCGAGGTAGAAAGGAGCAGATTTGTTGATGGAGTAGCGCTCGTAAAATTCGGCTGGAATTTTTTCAATTGCAGCATCAAGAATCTCAGGCTCATCGATGAACATACATTTGACAATTTCCTTGTCAGCCATTTCTTCAGGAGTGCGGTAGAAAATAGGCATGCTGACGAGGGTTGATTCGTGCACTGTGTATTTTCCGATATTGCGATTGGCTGTGTAGATGCCGTCCTTAGTAATAGCGTGCATGTGGACACCGAGCTTACGACTGAGAAATTCCATATCCAGATAATCCTCATAGGTCAAGGATTCACTGATAATCTCATGTCCTGTAGCAGTTTCTTGGACAAGGGCACCATTGAAGGTCACAACATAGTCACCCTCGTCTCTCAGCTGCAAGTCGTCCAGAAGTTTGGCAACACCTGCGATAGGGCGACCAGTTGCAATGACGACTTTGACACCAGCTTCTTTTGCATCTTGGATGGCAGAAAAGACTTCAGGAGTAATCTCCTTTTGGCTATTGACTAGGGTTCCGTCAATATCGACGGCGATTAGTTTAATACTCATAAATTTCCTCTTCTAGTTTTTATTTGGGGTAAAATGGTCGTTCTCAATCAAGTGTAAAAATTGCTGGGTGATACTTGCGAAGATGCTGTTTTGGTCCAACATTTCTTTTGGAAAATAGAAACGATTATCTCCGTGGCGACTGCCAGCAAGGGATTGGACGATAGGAGAAAGGCTAGAGAGTTCCGCCAGTTGACCATTTTTTTGTAGAATCTCAATCTGTGTTCGTGGATTTTCAGATTCGGGACGATAGATATCATAAGGGAGGTCAAAATTCTTATGAATGGCAGTGTAGTAGTCGGGATCAAAGCCGATATCCTCAACCAATTTTCTCATGCTAGCGAGTTGGTCTTGGTCTTCTTGTGAAAAGGTAATGGATTTAAAGACCTTGCGGTTGACAAAGCGTTGCGATAAGTCAGCAAGAATCTTGTCAGGACTGGTCATCCATAGCTGGAAATAGGTGTTCATAACCCCATCATCCAGAGCCAGATAGTCAGACAAGGTCACATTTTTTTCAAAGAAAGGCAGGAGATGTGGAGATGTTCGTGCAAAGAAATCTTTGTCTTTAGGATAGAGTTCCTTGGCGCGTTTGAGGAGATTCTGTAGGAGAACTTCCATGGCGCGTGTTGCTGGGTGGAAATAAACCTGCATGTACATCTGGTAGCGACTGAGGACGTAGTCTTCGATGGCGTGCATGCCATTGCGCTGAAAGGCGATACCATTTTCAACAGGACGAATGACTCGGAGGATGCGAGTCAGGTCAAATTCTCCATAGGATGCTCCTGTAAAATAGGAGTCGCGCAAGAGATAGTCCATGCGGTCCGCATCAATCTGACTGGAAATGAGTTGCACGACCTGCTTGTTAGGATAGGTATGGTCAATGACACTGGCTACCTTTTCTGGAAAATCTGGCGCCACTTGTAGCAGGACTTGGTGAATCTCCGTTTCAGGACTTTGGATAATCTCCTGAGTAATGGCTTCATGGTCTGTATCAAAGAGATGTTCAAAAGTATGGGAGTAGGCACCATGTCCAAGGTCATGTAGGAGAGCAGCTGTCATGGTCAAGAGAGACTCGGCAGGATTCCATTCCTTAGGATATTTTTCTTCAAAAATCTCTGTGATGCGACGAGCAATCTCATAGACTCCAAGACAATGAGAGAAGCGACTGTGTTCTCCACCGTGGAAGGTATAACTGGAAGTTCCCAGTTGTTTGATACGACGCAAACGCTGAAATTCTTTTGTATTAATCAAGTCATAGATGATTTGATTATTGACATGGATGTAGTTGTGAACTGGGTCACGGAATACTTTTTCGTTCATATGACCATTATAGCAAAAAGCTAGAGTTTTTGGTAAAATAGTAGGACAAGAGACAAGAAAGAGGACCTGATGTGAAGATTCGGATGCGAAATACGATTCAGTTTGATGAGCAGTTGGAAGTGATTGACCAACTTTATGACGTGGAAGTGCATGAAAAAGGAGATTATAGCTACCTGCTTTTCTATAATGAGGAAAAGGAAAAAGTAGTGATTAAATTTCATGGTCAAGAGCTGGTGATGAGTCGATTTTCCAATCCCAAGACCATTATGCGCTTTCTAAAGGATAGTGATAGTTTGGCCTATATTCCTACACCCATGGGCATGCAGGAGTTTATTATCCAAACCAGTCGTTATGAAGTTGATGGGCAAAAGATTCATTTAGACTATCAACTACAAAACCAAGAGGGATATCCCTTTGCCAGCTATCAATTGGAAATTACTTGGGGCTAGGTATGACTGGGGACGAGGTTATAGCAACGAAGCTGATAAAGTTTATGAAATCAAGCTTTTCTTGCACATTTTTAGTAGCTGAAACCTTTATTTTTTCAGATTAAGGTTATAACAATCATTCCATTACCTATTATTTATGAAAGCTAAATATAATATCCGTCTTCCCTTATACTTATTCCAAATGAGTAAAGAGGATTTGAGGCCTAGCGATTGTTATTATTGTATATTCAAAATCTAAAAATTGATAAAAGGGACAGTGAATGTCCCTTTTCATTTCTATAGAATTCAGAGTTTTAGATAGGATAGATTGGTAAATAATGAAGAAAATATTTTGAGAAAATAGCTCCAAAAAGGGGATTTGTCTTCCAAATAGTACTAACATTATCCATGTTGGTTTTTCTTCTTGTTTTCGTGAGTCTTTATAAAGTAATCTATCTCCTTTTGAGACCTAAGGATAACAACTTTATCTGGATAGGTTTCTTGAACCCACTTGTAGCGTTCTTTAGCGGATTTGCTCCGCCCATCCCAGAGAATCCATCTGATAAACTCCCAATTAAATTGTTCTTGACAACCAGCTGCCATACTTTCTCTGACCTTACCTCGATATGTGAGATAACGTTTAAAGGCTCGAAAGAGACAGGTCAATGGCGAAAAATTAAGAAAGATGATTTGGTCAGCATCCTGCATTCTTTCCTCATAGAAACACCAAGAATAATTTCCATCAATAACCCAAGCTTCATGCTTGGTGAGAAAGTTTTTCATCTCTGTCAACATCCATTCGCGGTCACTGTCTTGCCAACCAGGTTGAAATTGGAGCGTGTCCATGTGAAGTTTGGGGATGGAGTAGCAGTGAGACAACTTTTTAGCTAGAGTTGACTTACCAGCACCAGAATATCCGATAATTGCGATTTTCATTTCCTACCTTTTTCCTATTTGGAGACAAAAAAACAGCCTCTATGGACTGTTTCTTATTTAGCAAGTTTAGCTGAAAGACGAGCTTTGTCGCGGCTTGCTTTGTTTTTGTGAATCAAACCTTTAGTTTCTGCTTTATCGATAGCTGAGCTAGCAGCACGGAAAAGTTCTTCAGATGGGTTTGCTTCGAATGCTTTGATAGCAGTACGCATAGCTGATTTTTGAGCTGAGTTCTTTTCGTTTTGTTTAACGTTCAATTCAGCACGTTTGATAGCTGATTTAATGTTTGCCAATGTTCTTACCTCCATATTTACTAACTATACCATTATATCTGAAAACTTACGTTTTGACAAGGGAAAATTATTTTTTTAAGTAAATTTCATCGATTTCATGGTTCTTTGTTTTATGAAGAATCACTTCCGCACGATTTCTGGTCGGTTCAATATAATTTTGTAGATTTGTGAGATTGATACTGGTCCAGACCTGATGGGCAAAGGATTCCACTTCCCCAATCGGCATTTGTGTAAAACGATAATAGTAGCTATCAGGGTCGTTTTGGGCTAGGCTCAGCATCTTCAAGAAACGGTCCAGATACCAACTCTCGATGTCATCGACTGCAGCATCAACATAGATGGAAAAGTCAAAGAAGTCAGTGATATAGAGACGCTCGTTTTGTGGGTTTTGAAAGACATTAATCCCCTCGACAATCACAAAATCAGCAGCTTTGACACTTTGTTTTTCCTCAGGAACGATGTCGTAGACTTCATGAGAATAGACAGGAATATCCACATCTTGTCCATTTTTGATGTGATCCAAGAAGTTGAGAAGAGCTTCCATATCATAGCTTTCAGGAAATCCCTTCCGATTTAGAATCCCTTGCTCAATCAAGGTATGGTTGGGATAGAGAAAGCCGTCAGTTGTTACCAACTCAACCCTAGCATCTGTAAGTGTACGGGACAGTAGGATCTGAAGCAGGCGGCTGGTTGTTGATTTTCCAACGGCAACACTCCCAGAAACTCCAATGATAAAAGGTTGGGATTTGCTTTCACGTTGAAGGAAAATTCCTTTTGAAAAGGCCAAGTCATCCTTGGTACGCTTGTAAATATGGATGAGATGGGCTAGGGGAAGATAGACATCGGTAACATCCTGTAAGCTAATCTGGTCATTAAAACTCTTGATGGATTCTAATTCCTCTTCTGTCAAAGGAGGTGTTGTCTTTCGGTGTAAAGATTGCCAAGTTTGGCGACTGATTTTTTCAAAATGTAAAAATTCGTTGGTCATTTGTTTTCCCCTAGATATTTTGTCTATCATACCATAAAAAGCTAAAAAAATAAAGCGGTTTCTTGATGATAGTAAGCCAATATCGTATAATAGAGGTAGATAGAGGATGAACAATTTATTGATGAAGTAGGAGATAGTTTCTACTGATTTATAAGCTTATAAAGGGGGCTTTTTAGTTCACAACTTATAGGAGGTGTACTATGAAAATCTTAAAACGTTACATATTGGAACTCTGTTTTATTTTAAGTTTTGCCTTACCTTTTATAAAAGGGGCGAATGCGGATAATGGTAGACGCTTTGTGGAAATCTATTACGGTTTTACTTTTTTGATGGAACATGCTATTGTAACAGCTGTATTTATCTGTTCGCTCTTAATTGCTTGCCTACTCAAAAAACGGTGGACGAAACGGCTTGCTGCTGGAAGTTATGTCTTTTTAGTCCTATGGATTGCTACAGAGGGTTATTTATTCCGCATGTCACTAGAAGATTTAATCCGACTTTGGACAAGTTTGGAAATCCTGACAAAAACGTATCAGTTGGGCTTTTATCTAAACATCCTGTTGGGAATTTTGTTGGTAATGAAGCATTTGAAGGTAAAGAAATAAAAATGTGCCAGACTATAGACTATGAGATATCTAGTCCTACGTGCTTTGTTATTCGGTTATAAAAGTTAAAAGAGATTGAAGAAAAAGTCTTGTTTACTAGCTTTCTTCAGTCTTTTTCGTTTTATGATCAATTTGTAAACGATTTACAATTTAAGTCAAATTATGGTAAAATAGTTTCATGAGTAAAATGTATTATGCAGAGAATCCTGACGCTGCTCACGACATTCATGAGTTAAGAGTGGACTTGTTGGGAGAGAAAATGACCTTTTTGACGGATGCGGGTGTTTTTAGCAAGAAAATGGTTGACTTTGGCAGTCAACTTTTGCTCAAGTGTCTTGAGGTCAACCAAGGAGAGACTGTCCTTGATGTAGGCTGTGGTTACGGGCCTTTGGGCTTGTCCTTGGCTAAGGCTTATGGAGTTCAGGCGACCATGGTCGATATCAATAATCGTGCCTTGGATTTGGCCCGACAAAATGCTGAACGAAATAAAGTAGAAGCGACGATTTTCCAGTCTAACATCTATGAACAAGTTAAAGGGAAATTTGACCATGTCATTTCTAATCCTCCTATCCGTGCGGGCAAGCAAGTGGTTCATGAAATTATTGAGAAAAGTAAAGATTTTTTGGAAACTGGTGGAGATTTAACAATCGTTATCCAGAAGAAACAAGGGGCTCCAAGTGCTAAGTCTAAGATGGAAGATGTGTTTGGCAATTGTGAAATCGTCAAAAAAGATAAGGGATACTATATCCTTAGAAGTGTGAAAGAATGAGAGCAGTTGATTTAATCCAAAAGAAACGAGATGGTCAAGAATTAACTTCGAGTGAAATTGAATGGCTGGTAGAAGGCTATGTGTCAGGAACTGTTCCTGATTATCAGATGTCTGCTTTTGCTATGGCTGTTTATTTTAAAGGAATGACGACTCGAGAAATATCTGATTTGACCATGAAAATGGTTCAGACAGGGCAAGAGTTTGATTTATCTGCTATTGATGGGGTTAAGGTTGACAAGCATTCTACGGGTGGTGTTGGTGATAAGGTAACCTTGATTTTAGCTCCCCTTGTTGCTAGCTTCGGTGTGCCTGTGGCAAAAATGAGTGGTCGTGGTCTCGGCCATACTGGTGGGACAATTGATAAATTGGAGTCCATTAAGGGCTATCAAGTAGAGCGTAGTCAAGAAGATTTTATTCGTCAGGTTCAGGATATTGGTGTATCTGTCATTGGGCAATCAGACCAGCTTGTCAAAGCAGATAAGCTTCTCTACGCCCTCCGTGATGTGACCGCAACTGTCGACACGATTCCTTTGATTGCGAGTTCGGTGATGAGCAAGAAAATCGCGGCAGGAGCGGATGCTATTTTGCTAGACGTAACTGTCGGTGAGGGTGCCTTCATGAAGACGGTTGATGAGGCGCGTGAACTGGCTCAAACTATGGTGAATCTTGGTAAGGCAGTTGGTAGAAAAACGGTAGCAGTCATTACGGATATGAGTCAGCCCTTGGGACGAGCGATTGGAAATCGTCTAGAAATCCTTGAGGCATTGGAGATTTTACAAGGTCAAGGCCGTCAGGATATTACCCATTTTATATGCGAACTGGCTCAAATTATGCTTGGCCTTGCAAATGTTAACAAGACAATTGAAGAAGTTCACCAACATCTTGAAAATGGTCAAGCACTGGCTAAGTTTGAGGAGATGGTCCAAGCCCAAGGTGGAGACTTGGAAGACCTCTATCGTCCTGTAAATGTAGCCCATGTGGTGGACATCCCTGCTCAGGAAACGGGTGTCATTTCAGCTCTTCCAGCTATGGAATTTGGACTTTATGCTATGAGACTGGGGGCAGGTCGTGCAGTCAAGTTTGATGCCTTGGACTATGAAACAGGAATTGTTTTTGAAAAGAAAGTTGGAGATTCCGTTCAAAAGGGAGAAATTGTTGCAAAAGTATACACAAATGGAAAAATTTCTCCTCAGCTAGTTACAGATTTTCAAAAATATGTTAAAATAAATGATAGTGTGCAAAGTTTACGAGAAATCATAGAAATAATCTCATAAACTGCAGGAGAATCCGAATATGAAATTAAATAAATATATCGATCATACACTTTTGAAACAAGATGCGACAGATAATCAAATTGATTGTTTGTTGTCTGAAGCTAGAGAGTATGATTTTGCCAGTGTTTGCGTTAATCCGACCTGGGTTGAACATGCTAAAAAAGGGCTTAAAGGCACAGATGTCAAGGTCTGCACAGTAGTAGGTTTCCCCTTGGGAGCAACAACTTCAACTGTGAAAGCTTTTGAAACCAAGGAAGCTATCCAAAATGGTGCAGATGAGATTGATATGGTGATTAATGTTGGAGCTCTCAAATCAGGTAATCTTGATTTGGTTGAGTTAGATATTCGCGCAGTAGTGGAAGCAAGTGGTGACAAGTTAGTGAAAGTCATTATTGAAGCTTGCCTTCTGACAGACCAAGAAAAAGTTGTGGCTTGCCAATTAGCTCAAAAAGCGGGAGCTGACTTCGTAAAAACTTCAACTGGCTTTTCAACTGGTGGTGCTACGGTAGCAGATGTTAGATTAATGCGTGAAACAGTTGGACCAGAAATGGGTGTCAAGGCTGCCGGCGGAGCTCGTTCTTATGCAGATGCTCTTGCATTTGTAGAAGCAGGGGCGACCCGTATTGGAACGTCAGCTGGGGTAGCCATTTTAAAAGGAGAATTGGCTGATGGCGACTACTGAGTTGATTGAACTAGCAATTGAAACCAGTAAGAAAGCCTATGTGCCCTATTCTCATTTTCCAGTCGGAGCTGTTTTAGTGACAAAAGATGGTAGCACTTATACAGGTGTCAATATTGAGAATGCTAGCTATCCTTTGACCAACTGCGGAGAGCGTACAGCGATTTTTAAAGCAGTTTCCGAAGGCCAAAGAGAGTTTTCCGAATTGATTGTTTATGGACAAACTGAAAAACCAATCTCGCCATGTGGTGCTTGTCGCCAAGTGATGGCTGAATTTTTTGAACAAGATCTAAAAGTGACCTTAGTCGCAAAAGATAAATCGACGGTCGAGATGACGGTCGGGGAGTTACTTCCATACTCTTTTACAGACTTAAACTAGTCTGAGTCGCTCTCTGAGTGGCACGGTCCTTGTGGCCAACCAATCCATACTTGCAACATCGTTGCACATCTTATTTAGGAGGTTCAGTAATGAACAAGAAACAATGGCTAGGCCTTGGTCTAGTTGCAGTGGCAGCAGTTGGACTTGCTGCATGTGGTAACCGCTCTTCTCGTAACGCAGCTTCATCTTCTGATGTGAAGACAAAAGCAGCAATCGTCACTGATACTGGTGGTGTTGATGATAAATCATTCAACCAATCAGCTTGGGAAGGTTTGCAAGACTGGGGTAAAGAACACAATCTTTCAAAAGATAAAGGTTTCACTTACTTCCAATCAACAAGTGAAGCTGACTACGCTAACAACTTGCAACAAGCGGCTGGAAGCTACAACCTAATCTTCGGTGTTGGTTTTGCCCTTCACAATGCGGTTGAAGAAGCAGCAAAAGACCACTCTGATTTGAACTATGTCTTGATTGATGATGTGATTAAAGATCAAAAGAATGTTGCTAGCGTAACGTTTGCTGATAATGAGTCAGGTTACCTCGCTGGTGTGGCCGCAGCTAAAACAACTAAAACAAAACAAGTTGGTTTTGTAGGTGGTATGGAGTCAGAAGTTATCTCTCGTTTTGAAGCAGGATTCAAGGCTGGTGTTGCGTCAGTAGACCCATCTATCAAAGTACAAGTTGACTACGCTGGTTCATTTGGTGATGCTGCTAAAGGTAAAACAATTGCAGCTGCACAATACGCAGCTGGTGCAGATATTGTTTACCAAGTAGCTGGTGGTACAGGTGCAGGTGTCTTTGCAGAAGCAAAATCACTTAACGAAAGCCGTCCTGAAAATGAAAAAGTTTGGGTTATCGGTGTTGACCGTGACCAAGAAGCAGAAGGTAAATACACTTCTAAAGATGGTAAAGAATCAAACTTTGTTCTTGTATCTACTTTGAAACAAGTTGGTACAACTGTAAAAGATATTGCTAACAAGGCAGAAAAAGGTGAATTCCCTGGCGGTCAAGTGATCGTTTACTCATTGAAAGATAAAGGGGTTGACTTGGCAGTGACAAACCTTTCAGAAGAAGGTAAAAAAGCTGTCGAAGATGCTAAAGCTAAAATCCTTGATGGAAGCGTAAAAGTTCCTGAAAAATAACGGATGGAAGTCATTTCTTAGGAAGCGGCCCTCGGCCGCTTTTTTAAGAGTTGAGACAAAGTCATTTTGTCTCAGTAAAGCTTGCTACTAGAGAAACTAGCAAGTTTTATTGAAATAAAATAAGACTCTGAAAGGAAGAGCACATGGCACACGAAAATGTCATTGAGATGCGTGATATTACCAAGGTGTTTGGTGAATTTGTTGCCAACGACAAAATCAACTTGCACCTACGAAAAGGTGAAATTCATGCACTTTTAGGAGAAAATGGGGCTGGTAAGTCTACGCTAATGAACATGTTAGCAGGCCTTCTTGAACCAACAAGTGGTGAAATTGCGGTCAACGGTCAAGTTGTTAACCTCGACTCACCATCTAAAGCAGCTAGCTTGGGAATCGGAATGGTTCACCAGCACTTTATGTTGGTAGAAGCCTTCACAGTGGCTGAAAACATCATTTTAGGTAGTGAATTGACTAAAAATGGTGTGCTAGATATCGCTGGAGCTAGCAAAGAAATCAAGGCTCTTTCTGAACGTTATGGCTTAGCTGTTGACCCTTCTGCCAAGGTAGCAGATATCTCAGTTGGAGCCCAACAACGTGTAGAAATTTTAAAAACCCTTTATCGGGGGGCTGATATCCTTATCTTTGATGAACCAACGGCTGTCTTGACCCCATCAGAAATTGATGAATTGATGGCTATTTTGAAAAATCTTGTCAAAGAAGGGAAATCAATTATCTTGATTACCCACAAGTTGGATGAGATTCGTGCAGTTTCTGACCGCGTTACAGTTATCCGTCGTGGAAAATCAATTGAAACAGTCGAAATTGCAGGAGCTACCAATGCTGATTTGGCAGAAATGATGGTAGGTCGTTCTGTTTCCTTTAAAACAGAGAAGCAAGCCTCTCAACCAAAAGAAGTGGTCTTGTCAATCAAAGATTTGGTGGTCAATGAAAACCGCGGTGTCCCAGCTGTGAAAAATCTTTCCTTGGATGTTCGTGCTGGAGAGATTGTTGGTATTGCAGGGATTGATGGAAATGGTCAGTCTGAACTGATTCAAGCCATTACAGGTCTTCGCAAGGTTGAATCTGGTAGCATTGAGCTAAAAGGAGATTCAATTGTAGGATTGCACCCACGTCAGATTACAGAATTGAGTGTTGGGCACGTTCCAGAAGACCGTCACCGTGATGGCTTGATTTTGGAAATGATGATTTCTGAAAATATTGCCCTTCAAACCTACTATAAAGAACCACATAGTAAAAATGGAATTTTGAACTATTCAAATATTACCTCTTATGCTAAAAAGCTAATGGAAGAGTTTGATGTTCGTGCTGCAAATGAATTTGTTCCTGCAGCTGCACTCTCAGGAGGAAATCAACAAAAAGCAATTATTGCTCGTGAAATTGATCGTGATCCTGATCTCCTTATCGTCAGCCAGCCAACTCGTGGGTTGGATGTCGGTGCCATTGAATATATCCACAAACGCTTGATTGAAGAGCGTGATAATGGCAAGGCTGTCCTTGTTGTCAGCTTTGAATTGGATGAGATTTTAAACGTCTCAGACCGTATTGCTGTTATCCATGATGGTAAGATTCAAGGTATTGTATCACCAGAAACAACCAATAAACAAGAGCTTGGTGTCTTGATGGCTGGTGGAAACTTGGGAAAGGAGAAGAGTGATGTCTAAAAAATTACAACAAATTTCGGTTCCCTTGATTTCTGTCTTCCTAGGAATTTTACTTGGAGCCATTGTCATGTGGATCTTTGGTTATGATGCTATTTGGGGCTATGAAGAATTGTTCTATACAGCCTTTGGTAGTCTACGCGGAATTGGGGAAATCTTCCGTGCCATGGGACCTTTGGTCTTGATTGGTCTTGGTTTTGCCGTTGCCAGTCGTGCTGGCTTCTTTAACGTTGGACTTCCTGGTCAGGCTTTGGCAGGTTGGATTCTTAGTGGTTGGTTTGCCTTGTCGCATCCAGATATGCCACGTCCTTTGATGATTTTAGCAACTATCGTGATTGCCTTGATTGCTGGTGGGATTGTCGGAGCGATTCCAGGTATTCTTAGAGCTTATCTAGGGACGTCAGAGGTTATCGTAACCATCATGATGAACTACATTGTCTTGTATGTAGGGAATGCCTTTATCCATGCTTTCCCTAAAGACTTTATGCAAAGTACAGATTCGACCATTCGTGTTGGGGCTAATGCAACTTACCAGACACCTTGGTTGTCTGAGTTGACTGGTAATTCGCGGATGAATATTGGTATTTTCTTTGCCATCATTGCCGTTGCAGTTATTTGGTTCATGCTCAAGAAAACGACTCTTGGTTTTGAAATCCGTGCGGTTGGTCTTAATTCACATGCTTCAGAATATGCTGGTATTTCTGCAAAAAGAACGATTATCCTCTCAATGATTATTTCAGGTGCTTTGGCAGGTCTTGGTGGAGCTGTTGAAGGACTTGGAACCTTCCAGAACGTCTATGTTCAAGGGGCATCTTTAGCTGTCGGGTTTAACGGGATGGCGGTTAGTCTGCTTGCGGCAAACTCACCAATTGGTATTCTCTTTGCAGCCTTCCTATTTGGTGTTCTCCAAGTTGGAGCCCCTGGTATGAATGCGGCGCAGGTACCGTCTGAGCTTGTCAGCATTGTAACAGCGTCTATTATCTTCTTTGTCAGTGTTCATTACCTTATCGAACGCTTTGTCAAACCGAAAAAACAAGTTAAAGGAGGTAAGTAAAGATGTCTATTACAACCTTGCTCACCCTCTTGGTGTCTTCTATGCTGATTTACTCAGCACCCCTCATCTTTACAAGTATTGGTGGTGTTTTCTCTGAACGTGGTGGTGTGGTCAACGTCGGCCTTGAAGGAATTATGGTTATGGGCGCCTTTTCTGGAGTTGTCTTTAACCTTGAATTTGCAGAACAATTTGGAGCAGCAACTCCATGGCTATCTTTGTTAGTTGCAGGATTGGTAGGGGGAATCTTTTCTATCATCCACGCAGCAGCGACGGTTCATTTCCGTGCAGACCATGTTGTCAGCGGTACGGTATTGAACTTGATGGCCCCAGCCTTGGCTGTTTTCTTGGTGAAAGTACTTTATAACAAAGGACAAACCGACAACCTAAGTCAGACTTTTGGACGCTTTGACTTCCCAGTCTTAGCAAATATCCCAGTGATTGGTGATATCTTCTTCAAGTCAACAAGTCTGCTAGGTTATATCGCGATTGCTTTCTCATTCTTTGCTTGGTTTATCCTTTTCAAGACCCGATTTGGTCTTCGTCTCCGCTCTGTCGGTGAACACCCTCAAGCAGCGGATACTTTGGGAATCAATGTCTACAAGATGAGATATCTAGGAGTTATCATTTCAGGTTTCTTAGGTGGAATTGGGGGAGCGATTTATGCTCAATCCATTTCAGTTAACTTCTCAGTGACAACTATTGTTGGACCTGGATTTATTGCCCTTGCTGCAATGATCTTCGGGAAATGGAATCCAATCGGAGCCATGCTATCTAGTCTCTTCTTTGGACTTTCACAAAGTTTGGCTGTTATCGGCTCTCAATTGCCATTCCTACAAGGAGTGCCTGCGGTTTACCTTCAAATCGCACCTTATGTTTTGACTATTTTGGTCTTGGCAGCTTTCTTTGGAAAAGCAGTTGCACCAAAAGCAGATGGTATCAACTATATCAAATCAAAATAAGCATACAAAAAAACGTCAGTTCTGTTCAAACTGGCGTTTTATTTTTTAGGATCTTGATGAGTTAAGTTTAATCCCCAAGGGACTAAATTTTCAGTCTTATTCTGGATACGTGTGATATTATCCTTATGACGAATGATAATCAAGCTAGCAAGAGCTAGGATAATAGCGATGAAGAGAGGGTCATAGTGACTCAAGATAAAACCAAAAAGTGGAAAGAGTAAAACTCCAATGACAGCCGCGATAGATGCTGTGACACTAGATAGTGAAATCATACTACCAAGATAGAGGGTTCCAAAGAAAACAACTGCAAGGTAGAGACAGAAGACAGGTGCAAATCCGAAAACGACTCCAGCACTGGTTGCGACAGCCTTACCTCCCTTAAATCCTGCAAAGATAGGGAAGGTATGACCAATAACAGCCAAAAGTCCAAAGATGAGAGGCGAAACGCCTTGAAGATGAAAAATAATTGGAAGAAGCGTTGCTAGAGTTCCTTTGAAAAAGTCAATCACAAAGGTCGTCATACCAGCTTTCTTACCTAAAATGCGGAAAGTATTGGTTGTTCCAGTATTTCCAGAACCGTGTTCACGCAGATTTGTCTGAAAGAATACTTGTCCAATCCAGAGACCAGACGGAATCGAACCCAGCAGATAGGCTAGGATTAATAAAACTATTGTAATCATACTCCTATTATATCATGAAATGGAGAAGAAAGGCAGAGAATCTCTTCTGAAATTGTCACAGCGGAGAAAGAAAAATTTTGCAAAATCCTTAGAAAACCTGTAGAATAGTAAAGATGAACGAATAGGAGGTTCCTTGTGTCAAAAAAGGAAATCAATATTAACAATTATAATGATGACGCCATTCAGGTGCTAGAAGGGTTGGATGCCGTCCGTAAACGTCCAGGGATGTATATCGGATCGACTGATGGGGCAGGTCTTCATCATCTCGTCTGGGAAATCGTCGATAATGCTGTCGATGAAGCCTTGTCTGGATTTGGTGACCGTATTGATGTGACCATTAATAAAGACGGCAGTTTAACGGTTCAAGACCACGGACGTGGGATGCCGACTGGAATGCACGCGATGGGAATCCCAACGGTTGAAGTAATCTTTACCATTCTCCACGCCGGAGGGAAATTCGGTCAAGGTGGTTATAAGACATCAGGTGGTCTGCACGGGGTGGGTTCTTCCGTAGTTAACGCCCTTTCTAGCTGGCTAGAAGTTGAAATCACTCGTGACGGTGCAATCTACAAGCAACGTTTTGAAAATGGTGGCAAACCTGTTACGACTTTGAAGAAAATCGGTACAGCGCCCAAGTCTAAAACAGGTACCAAGGTTACGTTTATGCCTGATGCGACGATCTTCTCTACGACAGATTTCAAGTACAATACCATCTCAGAACGCCTCAATGAGTCAGCCTTTCTTTTAAAAAATGTGACCTTGTCTCTAACGGATAAACGCACAGACGAAGCGATTGAATTCCACTATGAAAATGGGGTACAAGACTTTGTTTCTTACCTCAACGAAGACAAGGAGACCTTAACGCCAGTTCTTTACTTTGAAGGGGAAGACAATGGTTTCCAAGTGGAAGTGGCCCTCCAGTACAATGACGGATTTTCAGATAACATTTTGTCCTTTGTCAATAACGTTCGTACCAAGGACGGCGGAACGCATGAGACAGGACTCAAATCTGCTATCACTAAGGTCATGAATGACTATGCGCGTAAGACGGGGCTTCTCAAGGAAAAAGATAAAAACCTTGAAGGTTCAGACTATCGTGAGGGACTAGCGGCCGTTCTTTCTATCTTGGTCCCTGAAGAACATTTGCAGTTTGAGGGTCAGACCAAGGACAAGCTAGGAAGCCCCCTTGCTCGTCCCGTTGTGGATGGCATTGTGGCTGATAAGTTGACCTTTTTCCTTATGGAAAATGGGGAATTAGCTTCTAACCTTATTCGCAAGGCTATCAAGGCGCGTGATGCTCGTGAGGCGGCTCGCAAAGCGCGTGATGAGAGCCGAAATGGTAAGAAAAACAAGAAAGACAAGGGCTTGTTGTCTGGGAAATTAACCCCAGCCCAGTCCAAGAATCCTGCTAAGAACGAACTATATTTGGTCGAGGGTGACTCTGCCGGTGGTTCTGCCAAGCAAGGTCGTGACCGCAAGTTCCAGGCTATCTTGCCTCTTCGTGGGAAGGTTATCAATACAGCTAAGGCCAAGATGGCGGATATCCTCAAAAATGAGGAAATCAATACAATGATTTATACCATTGGTGCAGGTGTTGGGGCAGACTTCTCTATTGATGATGCCAATTATGACAAAATCATTATCATGACCGATGCGGATACGGATGGTGCCCACATTCAGACATTGCTCTTGACATTTTTCTACCGCTATATGCGTCCGCTAGTTGAGGCGGGACATGTTTATATTGCCCTTCCACCTCTTTACAAGATGTCCAAAGGAAAAGGCAAGAAAGAAGAAGTGGCCTACGCTTGGACAGACGGAGAACTAGAGGAACTCCGTAAGCAGTTCGGTAAAGGGGCTACCCTCCAACGCTATAAAGGGCTTGGTGAGATGAATGCGGACCAGCTCTGGGAAACAACCATGAATCCAGAAACCCGTACCCTTATCCGTGTCACCATTGAAGATCTGGCTCGCGCCGAACGTCGCGTCAATGTCCTTATGGGAGACAAGGTCGAACCACGACGTAAGTGGATTGAAGATAATGTCAAGTTTACGCTGGAAGAAGCGACAGTATTTTAAGTTAGTTTTTAATGAATGGGTATAAACATGAGAACTGAAACAGAAATGCTCGATGTAGTTTTAAAGACTGCTGAAACCTTACAAGTCACGGCTGTCGCCATGTCTGGTTCACGGACTGATACAAAAGCCTCAAAAGATGAATTTCAAGACTATGACGTAGTCTATGTTGTAGAGAATCTGGACGAGCTGATTACAGATGTATCTTGGTTGGACCAGTTTGGCAAACGCATTATCGAGCAAGAAGTTGGTCTTGGTCAACGTCGTCTATACCTCATGCTCTTTGAAGATGGAAATCGAATTGATCTAACCCTCTGTCCAAAACAACAAATTCAAGAGTGGGTGGATAGTGAGGCCGGATTTACTGTTTTAGAAGATCCAGAGCATTTATTTGAACCCTATTCACCAAATATAGAGCGTTACTGGACGAATCCAGCTAGTCAGACAGATTTTGAAAAAGCCTGCAATGAGTTCTGGTGGGTGTCGGCCTACGTTGTCAAAGGGATTTGTCGGAATCAGCTCATCTACGCGACCGATCATCTCTATGGCATTTGTCAACAAGAACTCCTGAAAATCTTGGCTTGGCAGGTAGCAAGTGCTAGGGGAAGAGTCGAAATCGGCAAGAACTGCAAGTATCTCTTTAACCATTTGCCAGTTGAAAAAGAGAAGGAGCTATCTAATCTTCTTGATTTTTCCAGTTTAGACAAAATCACTCAGTCTCTATTTGATACGATGGAACTTTTCCACCAAGAGGCTCAGTCCCTTGCTCAAAAGATGGATTTTGACTACGATAAAGAAGTAGCTGAGAAGATGATTCAATACGCTGAGGAGAGACTCGAAAAAAATGAAACATTTACAAAATAATAAGATAACAAAATTTTTACTGATTAGTTTTCTCATTTCTTGGGGATTTGGTTGGGGATTGCTCGCTTTTCTGACGCAAATGAACCTCTTAAGTCTAACAAGTCCACTAGGAGTTTTTCTCCATTTACTAGGAGGTTTCGGTCCTACCATTGCAGCAATTTCTTGTTTGCCTCAAAAATCCATTAAAAGCATAGTCTCTTTTATCTTAGGGGACTCAAAGAAATATATTTTGTTATTTCTTTTACTAATTTTCGTGCAAACAGGTGTCATTGCTTTCTCATCTAAGGAGCTTAATCCGGCTTTTCCACTAGGAAATTTGTTTGTTGTTTTTTTGAGTGCAGTCTGTGTTTATGGTGGCGAAGAAGAATTGGGATGGCGAGGCATCTTGCAACCAACTTTGGAAACTAGATTCTCCTTTTGGATTTCCGGTTTGATAACAGGTTGTATTTGGGCAATATGGCATATACCTTTATGGTTTGTGATTGGAAGTTCCCAAAGTGGTATGCCTTTTATATTATTCAGTCTATTTGCAATTTATCTCAGTATTCTTCTAGCAGCTGTTTTCAAAAAGACTAAGTCGGTCCTTTTTTGCGCCATTTTTCACGGCCTAATTAATACCCTACTTAGCTTATTTGTTATTAAAATTAATCTTTTATTCATTCTAGGATTAGTAGGATTGCTCTTCTTTTCTTACTACCTACAAAGAAACAGTTAAATTTATAAAATATAGATTTACTTTACAATAAAACACTAAAAAGAGAATTATTATGTCTAACATTCAAAATATGTCCCTGGAGGACATCATGGGAGAGCGCTTTGGTCGCTACTCCAAATACATTATTCAAGACCGGGCTTTGCCAGATATTCGTGATGGCTTGAAGCCGGTTCAGCGTCGCATTCTTTATTCGATGAATAAGGATGGCAATACCTTTGATAAGAGTTACCGTAAGTCGGCCAAGTCTGTCGGGAATATCATGGGGAATTTCCACCCACACGGTGATTCTTCTATCTATGATGCTATGGTTCGTATGTCACAGGACTGGAAGAATCGTGAGATTCTAGTCGAAATGCACGGTAATAACGGTTCTATGGACGGTGATCCGCCTGCGGCTATGCGTTATACGGAGGCTCGTTTGTCTGAGATTGCTGGTTACCTTCTTCAGGATATCGAGAAGAAGACCGTTCCTTTTGCGTGGAACTTTGACGATACGGAGAAAGAGCCGACAGTCTTGCCAGCAGCCTTTCCAAATCTCTTGGTGAATGGTTCTACTGGTATTTCGGCTGGATATGCCACAGATATTCCTCCCCATAATTTGGCCGAAGTTATCGATGCGACAGTTTACATGATTGATCATCCAACTTCCAAGGTGGATAAGTTGATGGAATTCTTGCCTGGCCCAGACTTCCCTACAGGAGCTATCATCCAAGGGCGTGACGAAATCAAGAAGGCTTATGAAACTGGGAAAGGGCGCGTGGTTGTTCGCTCTAAGACAGAGATTGAAAAGCTAAAAGGTGGTAAGGAACAAATCGTTATCACTGAGATTCCTTATGAAATCAATAAGGCCAATCTTGTCAAGAAAATAGATGATGTTCGTGTCAATAACAAAGTAGCGGGGATTGCTGAGGTTCGTGATGAGTCTGACCGTGACGGTCTTCGTATCGCTATTGAACTTAAGAAAGACGCAAATACGGAGCTCGTACTCAACTATCTCTTCAAATACACTGACTTGCAAATCAACTACAACTTTAACATGGTGGCGATTGACAATTTCACACCTCGTCAGGTCGGGATTGTCCCAATCTTGTCTAGCTATATCGCCCACCGTCGTGAAGTGATTTTGGCGCGTTCACGCTTTGACAAGGAAAAGGCGGAGAAACGTCTCCATATCGTCGAAGGTTTGATTCGCGTCATCTCTATCTTGGACGAGGTTATTGCTCTTATCCGTGCATCTGAGAATAAGGCTGACGCCAAGGAAAACCTCAAGGTCAGCTATGGTTTTACAGAGGAGCAGGCTGAGGCCATCGTTACCTTGCAACTGTACCGTTTGACCAATACAGACGTAGTTGTCTTGCAGGAAGAAGAAGCAGAACTTCGTGAAAAGATTGCCATGCTGGCGGCTATTATCGGTGATGAACGGACCATGTACAATCTTATGAAGAAAGAGCTTCGTGAGGTCAAGAAGAAATTTGCCACTCCTCGTTTGAGTTCTTTAGAAGACACTGCGAAAGCAATTGAGATTGATACAGCTAGTCTGATTGCCGAGGAAGATACCTACGTCAGCGTGACCAAGGCTGGTTACATCAAGCGTACCAGCCCGCGTTCTTTTGCAGCTTCAACGCTAGAGGAAATTGGAAAACGTGATGATGACCGTTTGATCTTTGTACAAGCTGCCAAGACAACCCAGCATCTTTTGATGTTTACGACTCTCGGAAATGTCATTTATCGACCAATCCATGAATTGGCAGACATTCGCTGGAAGGACATCGGAGAGCATCTGAGCCAAACCATCACAAACTTTGAAACGAACGAAGAAATCCTTTATGTGGAAGTCGTGGATCAGTTTGATGATGCGACAACCTACTTTACTGCAACTCGTCTCGGTCAAATTAAACGGGTAGAACTCAAAGAGTTCTCTCCATGGCGAACCTACAAGTCTAAGTCTGTCAAGTATGCTAAGCTCAAAGACGAGACAGACCAGATTGTAGCAGTGGCTCCGATTAAACTGGATGATGTTCTCTTGATTAGCCAAAACGGTTATGCTCTGCGTTTCAATATCGAAGAGGTTCCTGTTGTCGGTGCCAAGGCTGCAGGTGTCAAGGCTATGAACCTGAAAGAAGATGATACCCTCCAATCGGCCTTTATCTGTAACACTTCATCCTTCTACCTCTTGACTCAGCGTGGAAGTTTGAAACGTGTTTCTATTGACGAAATTCCAGCAACTAGCCGTGCCAAACGAGGACTACAAGTCTTGCGTGAGTTGAAAAACAAACCGCATCGTGTCTTCTTAGCAGGAGCAGTTGCAGAACAAGGTTTCATCGGTGATCTCTTCAGTACAGATGTGGAAGAAAACGACCAAACTTTACTTGTTCAATCCAACAAAGGAACAATCTATGAAAGCCGATTGCAAGACTTGAACCTGTCAGAACGCACTAGCAATGGAAGCTTCATTTCTGATACGATTTCGGATGAAGAAGTTTTTGACGCTTATCTTAAAGAAGTATTTACAGAAGCCAAATAAGTGAAATGAAGAATCAGTTCTAAGAGCTGGTTCTTTTTATTGAAGAAATTTTCTGAAAATTACAAAATATACTTGCTATTTTAGAAAAATAGTGTAGAATAAAAGAAATAGGTTTTTAGAATAAGGAGTGGAATATGACAGTAACGATTGATTGGGAAAATCTCGGTTTTTCCTATATGAAATTACCTTATCGCTATATTGCTCATTTTAAAAATGGACAATGGAATCAAGGAGAGTTGACAGAAGATGCAACCTTGCATATTTCAGAGTCTTCTCCAAGTCTTCACTATGGTCAACAAGCATTTGAAGGTTTGAAAGCTTATCGTACTAAGGATGGCAGTATTCAACTTTTCCGTCCTGATGAAAATGCCAAACGCCTGCAACGGACATGTGATCGTCTCTTGATGCCACAAGTTCCGACAGAAATGTTTGTAGAAGCTTGTAAGGCAGTTGTCCGTGCGAATGAAGAATATGTACCACCATATGGAACAGGTGGAACTTTATATCTTCGCCCTCTTTTGATTGGAGTAGGAGATATTATTGGGGTTAAACCAGCAGAAGAGTATATTTTCACCATCTTTGCCATGCCCGTTGGTAATTACTTTAAAGGCGGTTTGGTCCCAACCAACTTCTTGATTCAGGATGAATACGACCGTGCCGCTCCAAATGGTACAGGTGCGGCTAAGGTTGGTGGAAACTATGCTGCAAGTCTCTTGCCAGGGAAATTGGCCAAGTCACGTCGTTTCTCAGATGTTATTTACCTAGACCCATCGACACATACAAAGATTGAAGAAGTCGGTTCAGCTAATTTCTTTGGAATCACAGCTGATAATGAATTTGTAACACCATTGAGTCCTTCTATCTTGCCATCTATTACCAAGTATTCTTTGCTTTATTTGGCAGAACATCGTTTGGGCTTAACTCCTATTGAGGGGGATGTCCCAATTGATAACCTTGACCGTTTTGTAGAGGCAGGTGCCTGTGGTACAGCAGCGGTTATTTCTCCAATTGGTGGTATTCAATATAGTGATGATTTCCATGTTTTCTATAGTGAAACAGAAGTAGGTCCTGTGACTCGTAAACTCTATGATGAATTGACAGGTATTCAGTTTGGTGATATTGAAGCGCCAGAAGGTTGGATTGTAAAAGTAGATTAAAATTAACTAAAGGAGATTTTTATGAAATCGAAAAAATGGCTCTTAACAGCAGGAGTGGTCCTGAGCACAACAGCTCTTTTAGTGGCTTGTGGAAAAGCTGATAAAGAAGCAGATGCACCGACAACATTTTCATATGTCTATGCAGTAGATCCAGCATCTTTGGATTATAGTATAGCGACTCGTACATCTACAACAGATGTCATCGGGAATGTGGTGGATGGTTTGATGGAAAATGACCAGTACGGGAATGTTATTCCTTCCTTGGCTGAAGATTGGTCTGTCTCAAAAGATGGTTTGACTTATACCTATAAACTTCGTAAAGGAGTTAAATGGTACACTTCAGAAGGCGAAGAATACGCAGAAGTAACAGCCCATGACTTTGTGACAGGACTAAAACACGTAGCTGACGGCAAGTCAGACGGTGTCTCTCTCATCCAAAATTCAATCAAGGGCTTGGATGCCTACATGACTGGTGAGACCAATGATTTCTCTACAGTTGGTGTCAAGGCCTTGGACGATTACACAGTTGAATATACCCTAAACAAACCAGAAAGTTTCTGGAACTCTAAAGTCACCACAGCAACGATGTTGCCTGTAAATGAAGAGTTTTTGAAGGCATCAGGTAAAGATTATGGAGCAGTTACTCCAGCAGGGATTCTTTACAATGGTCCTTATATCTTGAAGACCTTGACTTCTAAATCGTTGATCGAATACGAGAAAAATCCAAACTACTGGGATAAAGAAAAGGTAAAAATTGAAAAGGTCAAATTGACTTACTACGATGGTTCTGATCAGGAATCGTTGATTCGTAGCTTCTCTTCAGGTGCCTATACGACAGCCCGTCTCTTCCCAAGTAGCTCAAACTTTGCTTCTACTTTGGAACAATACGGAGATAAAATCACTTATAGCCCACAGGACTCAAGTAGTTATTACTTCACCTTTAACGTAAATCGTCAATCATATAATAAAACTGCGAAAACAAGTGAAGAGCAAAAGACTTCTACTAAAGAAGCTATGCTTAATAAGGACTTCCGTCAGGCTATCAACTTTGCCTTCAACCGCCATTCTTATGCTGCCCAGCTAAATGGTGAAGACGGTGCGGACAAGATTATTCGTAACAGCCTCGTTCCTGACAACTTTGTACAAGCAGGTGGTAAAAACTTTGGTCAAATCGCTCAAGCAGAGTTGGTGAACTATGGTGACCAATGGAAAGATGTTGAGCTAGTTGACGGTAAGGATTCTATCTACAATCCTGACAAGGCTAAAGCTGCTTTCGAAAAAGCTAAGAAAGACTTGGAATCTAAAGGGGTAACATTCCCAATTCACTTGGATGTCCCAGTTGAACAAACAGATACCATCGCCGTTCAACAAAGCAACTCTTTCAAACAGTCTATTGAATCAACTCTTGGTGCTGAAAATGTTGTTATCGACGTTCTTCAAATGACAGATAATGAAAAGGAAACAATCACTTCTCAAGCGCGTGTTCCTTCTCAAAAAGATTATGATTTGAACAGTACAGGATGGGCTCCAAGCTATCAAGACCCAGCATCTTACTTGAATATCATGGATCCTAAATCAGGTTCTGCTATGAAACACCTTGGTATTACTAAAGGGAAAGATAAGGATGTTGTATCTAAACTTGGTTTGGACCAATATAAGAAATTATTGGATGATGCAGATTCAGAAACGACAAATCTTGAAGAACGCTATGAAAAATATGCCAAGGCTCAAGCTTGGTTGACAGATAGTTCATTATTGATGCCAACAGCCTCATCTGGTGGTTCTCCAGTTGTAAGTAATGTCGTGCCATTCTCAAAACCATACTCACAAGTTGGTATTAAGGGTGACCCATATATCTTTAAAGGAATGAAATTGCAAAAAGATATTGTTACAACAAAAGAATATGAAGAAGCACTGAAAAAATGGCAAAAAGAAAAATTGGAATCAAATGGTAAGTACCAAAAAGAACTAGAAAAACACATTAAATAATGCGGAAAACTCTATATCGGACAAGCCTGATGTAGAGTTTTTTCTTGCTAGTTTTAGGATTTTCTTGTAAAATAGAAAAAGTGAAGAGAGGTATGAAATGAGTAAGAAAGATAAAAAAATCGAAATTCAAGTAGCAGATGCCAAGGTTAATGTAGGAAAAGACAGTTTTGAAGGCTATACCTTGACCATTGGTAAAAAAGTTATCGGAGAAATTGCCGAATTAGATGGACAATTTGCCATCATAAAGAATGGGAATGTCGATAGTTTTTATAAAAAATTGGAAAAAGCTGTGGAAATTTTGATTGAAAATTATAATTTAGCAAAATAAGTCTTGTTTTTTTGAAATTTTCATGATATAATAGTCCATGTTGATTGTAGGAGAGATAGCGAAGAGGCTAAACGCGGCGGACTGTAAATCCGCTCCTTCGGGTTCGGGGGTTCGAATCCCTCTCTCTCCATTTCATCAATGGGGTATAGCCAAGCGGTAAGGCAAGGGACTTTGACTCCCTCATGCGTTGGTTCGAATCCAGCTACCCCAGTTCTTAGGTAATGATCAAGATAAAAAGCAAAATATCTTAGGGTATTTTATTTTTATAATTGAAAGACGTGAACGATATGAACATGTCCTTGCGGGTGCTTAGGAAAAAAATTATAAGTATGTCAAGTTTAAGAAAAACTTGATTGTTGGAGGATTTTTTAGATGAACGAATTTGAAGATTTGCTAAATAGCGTTAGCCAAGTTGAGACTGGTGATGTTGTTAGTGCTGAAGTATTGACAGTTGATGCGACTCAAGCTAACGTTGCAATCTCTGGAACTGGTGTTGAAGGTGTCTTGACTCTTCGCGAATTGACAAACGATCGCGATGCAGATATCAATGACTTTGTTAAAGTAGGAGAAGTATTGGATGTTCTTGTACTTCGTCAAGTAGTTGGTAAAGATACTGATACAGTTACATACCTTGTATCTAAAAAACGCCTTGAAGCTCGCAAAGCATGGGACAAACTTGTTGGTCGCGAAGAAGAAGTTGTTACTGTTAAAGGAACTCGTGCCGTTAAAGGTGGACTTTCAGTAGAATTTGAAGGTGTTCGTGGATTTATTCCAGCTTCAATGTTGGATACTCGTTTCGTACGTAACACTGAGCGTTTTGTAGGTCAAGAATTTGATGCTAAAATCAAAGAAGTTGACGCTAAAGAAAACCGCTTCATCCTTTCACGTCGTGAAGTTGTTGAAGCAGCTACAGCAGCCGCTCGCGCTGAAGTATTTGGTAAATTGGCTGTTGGTGATGTAGTAACTGGTAAAGTTGCACGTATCACAAGTTTCGGTGCTTTCATCGACCTTGGTGGTGTTGACGGATTGGTTCACTTGACTGAATTGTCACATGAACGTAACGTATCACCAAAATCAGTTGTAACTGTTGGTGAAGAAATTGAAGTGAAAATCCTTGATCTTAACGAAGAAGAAGGACGCGTATCACTTTCACTTAAAGCAACAACACCTGGACCATGGGATGGCGTTGAGCAAAAATTGGCTAAAGGTGATGTAGTAGAAGGAACAGTTAAACGTTTGACTGACTTCGGTGCATTTGTTGAAGTATTGCCAGGTATCGATGGACTTGTTCACGTATCACAAATTTCACACAAACGTATTGAAAATCCAAAAGAAGCTCTTAAAGTTGGTCAAGAAGTTAAAGTTAAAGTTCTTGAAGTTAACGCAGATGCAGAGCGCGTATCACTTTCTATCAAAGCTCTTGAAGAGCGTCCAGCTCAAGAAGAAGGACAAAAAGAAGAAAAACGTGCTGCTCGTCCACGTCGTCCAAAACGTCAAGAAAAACGTGATTTCGAACTTCCAGAAACACAAACAGGATTCTCAATGGCTGACTTGTTCGGTGATATCGAACTCTAATCAAATTGAAAATACACAAAATCCTTTGTTTACTTAACAAGGGATTTTTCTTTTTTCTGTAAGTCTTTTTTGATATAATAGTTCTATGTTAGAATCAGAAAAACAATCACGTTATCAAATGTTAAATGAAGAGCTCTCTTTTTTATTGGATGGTGAAACCAATGTTTTGGCTAATCTTTCCAATGCCAGTGCTCTTCTAAAATCACGCTTACCTAATACCGTATTTGCAGGCTTTTATCTGTTCGATGGAATGGAATTGGTTTTAGGTCCTTTCCAAGGCGGTGTTTCCTGTATCCGTATTGCACTTGGAAAAGGTGTTTGTGGGGAGGCAGCTCACTTTCAGGAAACGGTTCTAGTTGGTGATGTAAGGACTTATCCCAACTATATTTCTTGTGATGGTCGAGCTAAAAGTGAAATTGTTGTTCCGATGGTTAAGAATGGTCAATTGCTCGGGGTTCTGGATCTGGATTCTTCAGAGTTTGATGATTATGATGCTATGGATCGAGATTATTTGGAACAATTTGTCGCTATTTTGCTTGAAAAGACAGAATGGGACTTTACAATGTTTGGGGAGAAAGCCTAATGTATCAAGCACTTTATCGAAAATATAGAAGTCAAAACTTCTCCCAGTTGGTTGGTCAAGAAGTTGTGGCTAAGACTCTTAAACAAGCGGTGGAGCAAGAGAAAATAAGTCATGCTTATCTTTTTTCTGGTCCTCGTGGAACGGGAAAAACCAGTGTAGCTAAGATATTTGCCAAGGCTATGAACTGTCCAAATCAAGTGGGTGGGGAACCTTGTAATAACTGCTATATTTGTCAGGCAGTGACGGACGGTAGTTTAGAAGATGTCATCGAAATGGATGCAGCTTCTAATAATGGGGTCGATGAAATCCGTGAAATTCGTGATAAATCTACCTACGCCCCTAGTCTTGCCCGTTATAAGGTTTATATCATAGACGAGGTTCACATGCTGTCTACAGGAGCTTTTAATGCCCTTCTAAAGACGCTGGAAGAGCCAACACAGAATGTGGTCTTTATTTTGGCCACTACTGAATTGCACAAGATACCTGCTACGATTCTATCTCGTGTGCAACGTTTTGAATTTAAATCAATTAAGACACAGGATATTAAGGAGCATATTCGCTATATCTTAGACAAAGAAAATATCAGTTCTGAACCAGAAGCTGTGGAAATCATTGCTAGACGGGCTGAAGGTGGAATGCGAGACGCCTTGTCTATTTTGGATCAAGCCCTAAGTTTAACACAGGGAAATGAGCTGACGACTGCTATCTCTGAAGAAATTACTGGCACAATTAGTCTATCAGCCTTGGATGATTATGTGGCTGCCTTGTCTCAACAGGATGTTCCCAAGGCTTTGTCTTGCTTGAATCTTCTTTTTGACAATGGTAAGAGCATGACTCGTTTTGTGACCGACCTTTTACACTATTTAAGAGACTTGTTAATTGTTCAAACAGGGGGAGAAAACACTCATCATAGTCCAGTCTTTGTAGAAAATTTGGCACTCCCTCAGGAAAATCTGTTTGAAATGATTCGCTTGGCGACAGTCAGTTTAGCAGATATTAAGTCTAGTTTGCAGCCCAAGATTTATGCTGAGATGATGACTATTCGATTGGCAGAGATTAAGCCTGAACCAGCTCTTTCTGGGGCAGTTGAACATGAAATTTCTGCATTGAGACAGGAAGTTGCCCGTCTCAAACATGAACTCGCAAATGTGGACACTGTACCAAAACAAACTAGTCCAGTACCTACCCGTCCAGCAGCGAGCAAGACCGTCTATCGTGTGGATCGCAATAAGGTTCAATCAATCCTACAAGAGGCCGTTGAAAATCCAGATTTAGCACGTCAAAATCTGATTCGCTTGCAGAATGCCTGGGGAGAAGTGATTGAAAGTCTTGGAGGTCCTGATAAGGCTCTGCTAGTTGGTTCTCAACCGGTTGCAGCCAATGAACACCATGCTATTCTTGCTTTTGAATCTAGCTTCAATGCTGGTCAAACCATGAAACGGGACAATCTCAACACTATGTTTGGTAACATCCTCAGTCAGGCAGCAGGTTTTTCACCTGAGATTTTAGCCATTTCCATGGAGGAATGGAAAGAAGTTCGCGCAGCCTTTTCAGCCAAAGCCAAATCTTCTCAAACTGAAAAAGAAGCAGAAGAAAGCCTGATTCCAGAAGGATTTGAATTTTTGGCTGATAAAGTGAAGGTAGAGGAAGACTAAAGAAAGATTTCATGATACAATAAGTTTATGAATAGACAACAATTTATTATCATCGCGCTGTTTACAGCTGCTGAGACCTATTTTTTCAATGAAGCTTGGATGACTGGTCGTTATATTATGGCAGCCTTTTGGGCCATTTTGCTCTTTAGAAATTTCCGAGTGAGTTACTTGATGGGCAAGATTGTAGACGTCATTGACCAGCATTTAAAAGGAAAAGACTAGTCCTCAGCTTCTAGACAAAATCAAAGCCTTTTAGGCTTTTTTTTGTTATACTATAAAAGTATATTTATTGACCTTTTACCGTATTTTCTAGGGAAATCAAGTATGTCTCTAGTAACGCTGTAAAGGCCTTGAAAAAGAAAGGAACTATCATGTCAGTATTAGAGATCAAAGATCTTCACGTTGAGATTGAAGGAAAAGAAATTTTAAAAGGGGTTAACCTGACCCTGAAAACAGGAGAAATCGCCGCTATCATGGGGCCAAATGGTACTGGTAAATCAACTCTTTCTGCCGCTATCATGGGAAATCCAAACTATGAAGTGACCAAAGGTGAAGTCTTGTTTGATGGCGTAAACATCCTTGAGTTAGAAGTGGATGAGCGTGCGCGTATGGGACTTTTCCTTGCTATGCAATACCCATCAGAAATTCCTGGTATTACTAATGCTGAGTTTCTTCGTGCAGCTATGAATGCTGGTAAAGATGACGATGAGAAGATTTCAGTTCGTGAGTTTATTACTAAATTGGATGAGAAGATGGAATTGCTCAACATGAAAGAAGAAATGGCTGAGCGTTACCTCAACGAAGGTTTCTCTGGTGGTGAGAAAAAACGTAATGAGATTCTTCAACTTTTGATGTTGGAGCCAACATTTGCCCTTTTGGATGAGATTGACTCTGGTCTTGATATTGACGCTCTTAAAGTTGTCTCTAAAGGTGTTAATGCCATGCGTGGTGAAGGCTTTGGTGCTATGATTATCACTCACTACCAACGTCTTTTGAACTACATCACACCTGATGTGGTACACGTGATGATGGAAGGTCGTGTTGTCCTTTCTGGTGGTCCAGAATTGGCTGCGCGTTTGGAACGTGAAGGATACGCAAAACTAGCTGAAGAACTTGGCTACGACTACAAGGAAGAATTGTAATTCCCTCGTATCTTTTAGGAGAAGTAAATGACTAAAGAAAATATTAAACTTTTTTCAGAAATGCACGCTGAACCAAGCTGGTTGGCTGACCTCCGTCAAAAAGCTTTTGATAAGATTGAGACTTTGGAATTACCAGTTATTGAGCGTGTCAAATTTCACCGTTGGAATCTGGGGGATGGAACGATTACAGAAAGTGAGCCATCAGCAAATGTTCCAGATTTCACTGCACTAGATAACCACTTGAGGTTGGTACAAGTAGGAACTCAAACTGTTTTTGAGCAAATTCCAGTTGAATTGGCTGAACAGGGTGTCGTCTTTACAGACTTCCACTCAGCTTTAGAAGAAATTCCAGAGCTGATCGAAGAATTCTTCATGTCATCTGTTAAGTATGACGATGACAAGTTGGCAGCCTACCATACAGCTTATTTCAATAGTGGTGCTGTTCTCTATATTCCTGATAACGTTGAGATTAAAGAACCAATCGAAGGAATTTTCTATCAAGACAGCGATAGTGATGTGCCGTTTAACAAGCATATTATGATTATCGCTGGTAAGAACAGTAAGATTAGTTATCTGGAGCGTTTAGAGTCACGTGGTGGAGGTAGTGCTAAGGCAACTGCAAATATCACAGTTGAAGTGATTGCACGTTCTGGTGCGCAAGTCAAGTTTGCTGCGATTGACCGTCTAGGTGAAAACGTCACTGCTTACATTAGCCGTCGTGGTAAATTAGGCAACGATGCAAGCATTGACTGGGCAATCGGTGTCATGAACGAAGGGAACGTCGTTGCGGACTTTGATAGCGACTTGATTGGTAACGGTAGCCATGCTGACCTGAAAGTTGTAGCTCTTTCAAGTGGCCGTCAGGTACAAGGGATTGATACCCGAGTAACTAACTATGGTTGCAACTCAATCGGGAATATCCTTCAACATGGGGTTATTCTTGAAAAAGCAACCTTGACCTTCAATGGTATTGGCCACATTATCAAGGGTGCCAAGGGAGCAGATGCCCAACAAGAAAGTCGTGTTCTCATGCTTTCAGACCAAGCGCGTTCAGATGCTAATCCAATTCTTTTGATTGATGAAAATGACGTAACTGCAGGACATGCGGCTTCTATCGGTCAGGTAGATCCAGAAGATATGTACTACCTCATGAGCCGTGGTCTGGATAAAGCAACTGCAGAACGCTTGGTTGTTCGTGGTTTCCTTGGATCTGTTATCGTTGAGATTCCAGTCAAGGAAGTTCGTGATGAAATGATTGCAACTATCGAAGAAAAATTGTCAAAACGCTAAGGGGTAGCCTATGTTAGATGTAGAAGCGATTCGCAAGGATTTTCCAATTTTAGACCAGATTGTTAATGATGAACCATTGGTTTATTTGGACAATGCTGCGACGACACAAAAACCACTAGCAGTTCTGGAGACGATTAACCGCTACTATGAGAACGACAATGCCAATGTTCATCGTGGCGTTCATACCTTGGCTGAAAGGTCGACAGCTTCTTATGAGGCGGCTCGTGAAACCATTCGTAAGTTTATCAATGCAGGGTCTACAAAGGAAGTTCTCTTTACTAGAGGAACGACAACCAGTCTGAACTGGGTGGTGCGCTTTGCAGAGGAAGTCTTGACTGAGGGAGACCAGGTTTTGATTTCTGTCATGGAACACCATTCCAACATCATTCCTTGGCAGGAAGCCTGCCGTAAGACTGGGGCAGAGCTTGTCTATGTCTATCTCAAGGATGGAGCTCTGGATATGGATGATTTGCGAGCTAAATTGACTGACAAGGTCAAGTTTGTTTCGCTAGCTCACGCCTCAAATGTTCTTGGTGTAGTCAATCCGATTAAAGAAATCACGCAAATGGCCCACCAAGTTGGAGCCATCATGGTGGTGGATGGTGCTCAATCTACTCCTCATATGAAGATCGATGTCCAGGACTTGGATGTGGACTTCTTTGCCTTTTCAGGTCACAAGATGGCGGGTCCAACTGGTATCGGTGTTCTTTACGGTAAAGAAAAGTATCTGGAACAAATGTCACCAGTAGAATTTGGCGGTGAAATGATTGATTTCGTCTATGAGCAATCTGCTAGCTGGAAGGAATTGCCTTGGAAATTTGAGGCTGGAACACCAAATATGGCAGGTGCAATTGGACTTGCTGCGGCAGTAGATTATCTTGAAAAGATTGGTATGGATGCGATTGAAGCTCATGAACAAGAATTGATTGCATATGTCTTTCCAAAGTTGCAGGCGATTGAAGGACTGACCATTTATGGTTCACAGGACTTGGCTCAACGTTCAGGTGTGATTGCCTTTAATCTAGGCGATCTCCATCCTCACGACCTTGCAACAGCTTTGGATTATGAAGGAGTAGCTGTTCGTGCAGGTCACCACTGTGCGCAACCCTTGCTTCAGTATTTGGATGTCCCAGCAACAGCTCGTGCAAGTTTTTATATCTACAATACCAAGGCAGATTGCGATAAACTAGTCGATGCCTTACAAAAGACAAAGGAGTTTTTCAATGGCACTTTCTAAACTAGATAGCCTTTATATGGCAGTGGTAGCGGACCATTCGAAAAATCCACATCACCAAGGGAAGTTAGAAGACGCTGAACAAATCAGTCTCAACAATCCGACTTGTGGGGATGTTATCAATCTCTCTGTCAAGTTTGATGCAGAGGATCGTTTGGAAGATATCGCTTTTCTAAACTCAGGTTGCACCATCTCTACAGCATCTGCTAGTATGATGACGGACGCAGTTTTAGGAAAAACCAAACAAGAAATCTTAGAACTTGCGACTATTTTTTCTGAAATGGTTCAAGGGCAAAAAGATGAACGCCAAGACCAACTTGGCGATGCAGCCTTCTTGTCAGGAGTTGCTAAATTCCCTCAACGAATCAAGTGTGCAACCCTAGCTTGGAACGCCCTGAAGAAAACAATTGAAAATCAAAAAAATCAGTAAGACAAGTTTCTTTTGTCTTATGAATCAGTAGAAATAAAGAATGAAAGAAAGGATATTATGGCTGAAGAAAGAGTAGAACCAAAACCAATTGACCTTGGTGAATATAAATTTGGTTTCCATGATGATGTAGAGCCTGTCCTATCGACAGGAAAAGGATTGAATGAAGATGTCATTCGTGAATTATCGGCTGCTAAGGGAGAACCTGAGTGGATGTTAGAATTCCGTTTGAAGTCTTATGAAACCTTTAAAAAAATGCCCATGCAAACATGGGGAGCAGACTTATCAGAGATTGACTTTGATGACTTGATCTACTACCAAAAACCATCTGATAAACCTGCTCGCTCTTGGGATGAAGTTCCTGAAAAAATTAAAGAAACCTTTGAGCGTATCGGGATTCCTGAAGCTGAGCGTGCTTATCTAGCTGGTGCCTCTGCTCAGTATGAGTCAGAAGTGGTTTACCACAACATGAAGGAAGAGTTCCAGAAATTGGGGATTATCTTTACAGATACAGATTCTGCCCTCAAGGAATACCCAGACTTGTTTAAACAATACTTTGCCAAGTTGGTACCGCCGACAGATAACAAGTTGGCTGCCCTCAACTCAGCAGTATGGTCAGGTGGAACATTTATCTACGTACCAAAAGGTGTTAAGGTAGATATTCCGCTTCAAACTTACTTCCGTATCAACAACGAAAATACAGGTCAGTTCGAACGTACCTTGATTATCGTTGACGAGGGAGCGAGTGTTCACTACGTAGAAGGATGTACGGCACCAACTTATTCAAGCAACAGCTTGCATGCGGCCATCGTAGAAATCTTCGCCTTGGACGGAGCTTATATGCGTTATACGACTATTCAAAACTGGTCTGATAACGTTTATAACTTGGTAACAAAACGTGCTAAGGCTCAAAAGGATGCCACTGTTGAGTGGATCGATGGAAACTTGGGTGCCAAAACAACCATGAAATATCCATCCGTTTACCTAGATGGAGAAGGGGCGCGTGGTACTATGCTCTCTATCGCCTTTGCTAATGCAGGACAACACCAAGACACTGGTGCTAAGATGATCCACAATGCTCCACATACAAGTTCGTCTATCGTGTCTAAATCCATCGCTAAAGGCGGAGGAAAGGTGGACTACCGTGGACAAGTAACCTTTAACAAAAACTCTAAGAAATCTGTTTCTCACATCGAGTGTGACACCATTATCATGGATGACTTATCAGCATCAGATACTATTCCATTTAATGAAATTCATAACTCGCAAGTTGCTTTGGAACACGAAGCTAAGGTTTCTAAGATTTCAGAAGAACAACTCTATTACCTCATGAGCCGTGGCTTGTCAGAATCTGAGGCAACAGAGATGATTGTTATGGGATTTGTAGAACCCTTCACAAAAGAACTTCCAATGGAATATGCAGTTGAGCTGAACCGCTTGATTAGCTATGAAATGGAAGGGTCAGTTGGCTAAGAATATGTAGAATCTGAGCAGGATTTATTCTGTTCGGATTTTTTTGAAAAATCATCTTATAAATATTCACAAAATCCCTTTTATATGATAAAATAAAACAATCATATTTAATGGAGATGAAGTATGAATATTTTTAGAACAAAAGATGTTAGCTTGGGACGTACTGAAATGCACCGTCATTTAAAAGTATGGGATTTGATTTTATTAGGAATCGGTGCCATGGTAGGAACTGGGATTTTTACCATTACAGGAACTGCAGCAGCAACGCTTGCTGGTCCGTCACTGGTTGTATCCATAGTGATTTCTGCCCTGTGTGTTTCTTTATCCGCCCTCTTTTTCGCAGAGTTTGCCTCTCGTGTTCCTGCAACTGGTGGTGCTTATAGTTATTTGTATGCAATTTTGGGTGAATTACCAGCTTGGATTGCTGGTTGGTTGACCATCATGGAATTCATGACAGCTGTTTCAGGTGTGGCCTCTGGCTGGGCAGCTTATTTTAAAGGCTTGCTCAGTAACTATAGTATTTCAATGCCTCAAGCCTTGAATGGGACCTTTAACCCTGAGCAGGGTACCTATATAGACCTTTTACCTATTTTGGTATTGACACTGGTAACCGGTTTAGTTTTATTAAATTCTAAGGCAGCTTTGCGTTTTAATTCGCTTCTAGTCATCTTGAAATTCTCTGCTCTCGCTTTGTTTATTCTAGTTGGTATCTGGTATATTAAACCAGAAAATTGGTCCAACTTTGCTCCCTTTGGTTTTGGTCAAATTTATGGTGGAAGTACTGGAATAATGGCAGGAGCATCTTTGATGTTCTTTGGTTTCCTAGGATTTGAATCAATTTCTATGGCTGTTGATGAAATTCAAAATCCACAAAAGAATGTCCCACGAGGTATTGTTTTGTCTTTGACAATCGTAACGATTCTCTATGCTCTGGTTACATTAGTATTGACAGGGATTGTTCACTACAGCCAACTCAATGTGGATGATGCTGTAGCATTTTCATTGCGAAGTATAGGAATTGGTTGGGCAGCTAATTATGTGTCATTAGTGGCCATTTTAACCCTAATAACAGTGTGTATTTCTATGACTTATGCCTTATCGCGTATGATTTACAGTTTAGCACGTGATGGTCTTTTACCTCGAAGTTTTAAGCAATTAAGCAAAACAAGTCGTGTTCCTAAAAATGCGACCATCTTAACTGGAGTTGCTTCTGCAATTGCAGCAGGAGTGTTTCCACTGGCTAGTATTGCAGCCTTTCTAAATATTTGTACGCTGGCTTATCTTATTTTATTGGCTTATGGAATTATAAAACTTAGAAAGAATAAGGGAATGCCTAAAGAAGGAGAGTTCAAAACTCCCCTAGTTCCCTTGTTACCGATTCTCTCGATTCTAATCTGTCTTTCCTTTATGCTTCAATATAGTGTAGAAACATGGATTGCGTTTGGAATTGCTCTTGTAGTTGGACTTGTGATTTACTTTACTTATGGCTATCGTCATTCTACACTTTCTGAATAAAGAAAAAGCTGGAACTTCCCAGCTTTTTCTTTATTCTTTTATATAGGTAAATCCTTCTCCAAGGATTTCGTGAGCTTCAGTAATAGTTATAAAGGCTTGAGGATCAATTCGATGAATCATTTCCTTCATTTTCACAATTTCATTTCTTCCGACAATACAGTAAATGATTTTTAAATCTTCTCGACTATAATAACCTTGACCTGAGATGAAAGTAACGCCTCTACCTAGGTCATCATTAATTGCCTTAGCAAGTTGGTCAGGACGTTTTGTGATAATCATAAAGCCTTTGCCTGCATAGCCACCTTCGCCGATCAAATCAATGACACGAGAAACGATAAAATCAAATAAGAGCGTGTAGGAAACCAATCTCAAATCCTTGAAGATTAGGAGAATAAGCATGAGAATACAAAAATCTAAGATAAAGAGCAGTTTCCCCATGGATATATGAGTGTATTTATTGAGAATACGAGCTAGAATATCAGTACCACCAGTTGTACCTCCAGCATTAAAGATAATTCCAAGACCAATTCCCAATAGAATCCCAGCTATAAGGGCAGTGATTAGTAAATCACCTTGAAGATCAATATGAAGGGGTATACGTTCAAAAAAGGCCAACCAGGCTGACAAAGCTAAGGTTCCTAGTAAACTAGAATAGAGGGACTTTGCTCCAAAAATCTTCCAAGCTAGGATGAAAAGGGGAATATTAATCAGCAGGTTCATGAGAGAAACAGGGATTTTAAAAAGATAAAAGGTGATAAGGGTAATACCTGTCGCCCCTCCTTCAAAAAGATGATGAGGAACTACAAAATAAGTTAGACCAAAAGCATAAATAGCAGCACCTAGTAAAATGGTTAAAATGGGATAAATTTTTTTAATCATAGGGACCTCTTTTCTTATAAGTAGATTATATCAAATTTTTAAGGAAAATTTGATTGACTCCATTAGGATTTTTAATCTTTTTTTGATATAATTAAAAGTAAGAAAACCAATCTGAATCCTAAAATAGAAAGATTGATACTATGACAAAAATTAAGATTGTAACCGATTCATCTGTTACTATTGAACCTGAACTAGTAAAACAATTAGATATCACTGTTGTTCCGTTATCTGTAATGATTGATAATGTTGTTTATTCTGATGCGGATTTGAAAGAAGAAGGTAAATTTCTTCAGTTGATGCAAGCAAGTAAGAATCTTCCGAAAACAAGCCAGCCCCCTGTAGGTGTCTTCGCTGAAGTTTTTGAAGACCTATGCAAGGATGGTAGCCAGATTCTTGCTATTCATATGTCCCATGCTCTTTCTGGTACTGTAGAAGCAGCGCGCCAGGGTGCTAGTTTATCTACTGCCGATGTGACAGTTATTGATAGTTCCTTCACTGACCAAGCCTTGAAATTCCAAGTTGTTGAGGCTGCAAAATTAGCGCAAGAAGGCAAAGAGTTGGAGGAAATTTTATCTCATGTAGAAGAGGTTAAAAACCACACAGAACTCTATATTGGCGTTTCAACTTTGGAAAATTTAGTAAAAGGTGGACGAATTGGCCGTGTAACTGGATTGTTGAGTTCCCTTCTCAATATCCGTGTTGTCATGCAGATGAAGGATCATGAATTGCAGCCAATCGTTAAAGGTCGTGGAGCTAAAACTTTTAAAAAATGGTTGGATGAGCTGACAAGTTCGCTAACTGAACGTTCTGTAGCAGAGATTGGGATTTCATATTCTGGTAGTGCTGATTGGGCAAAAGAGATGAAAGAAAGCTTACAAGCTTATGTTGAAAAGCCAATTTCAGTTTTGGAAACGGGCTCTATTATTCAAACTCACACGGGTGAGAATGCTTGGGCTGTTTTAGTACGTTACCACTCCTAAAAAAATAAATAAAATGGGAAGAAATAGCGTTTTTAACTTGACCTAAAAGGGATTTTAGGATATGATTATATTTGTTAATTAGAAATTAAATTGGAGGAATCATTAACATGGCAAACAAACAAGATTTGATCGCTAAAGTAGCAGAAGCTACAGAATTGACTAAGAAAGACTCAGCAGCAGCAGTTGAAGCTGTATTCGCAGCAGTAACTGAGTACCTTGCAGCTGGTGAAAAAGTTCAATTGATCGGTTTTGGTAACTTTGAAGTTCGTGAGCGTGCTGCACGTAAAGGTCGCAACCCACAAACTGGTAAAGAAATCAAAATTGCAGCTTCTAAAGTTCCAGCATTCAAAGCTGGTAAAGCTCTTAAAGACGCTGTTAAATAATTTGAATTTAAAAAACCTGTCATATCAAGCATTTGAGCTTGTGTGACAGGCTTTTCTTTTGCTTTTGGGGCATTTTGGGGGCAAAACTATAAATTATCTAGCAAATTGAGGATATTGCCATCCATCTTCTTTGTAACGTGTGTAGATTTTGTTTATTGTCCTAGAATCAGAACGTCCTACTCTTGCCATAATTGCTTTTAGAGTTACGCTATTCTGCTTATGAGAGTATGCCTAAAGATGTGGTAGGTGAGGTGCCTATCAATGGATTCTTCAAGTTGTGTATTTGTTTTCAGATTTAAATCTTCAATAGTTTTTACGATTTTTGGCAGTTTCGCTCGTCATGCAGAATTATATTCGACATACTCGAGGTTCACTGTGTAATCAAGAGACAGGTTTAAGATTAATTTAGATCACTCTGATTTTGACTTTGAAAGATCAAGTTTGATTAGAAAGCGTTGAATGTATTTTATATCGATATAAATCTCAAACGCCTATTTAAAATCATTTATGCTACTAGTAAGAGAGCTGATATAGCTCCCTTAGATTTTTTTTGGTAAAAAGTCCATCACTCTTCTAAAAAAGTGAAATTTACTTTAATATATAGCTTAGATACTGCAACAAATGGTCATTATGCTACTATTTTATATGGATATGATGCTAAAAAGTTGAAGAAATTTAAATGTCGACTGAATATGACAGATAAAGGATAAGAAGAGAGAGCAAGCTATCCTTTTATCTTTATATTATCGTGATTCCTTAATTTTAATGGATACAGTAGAACACGAGATTGCAGCAGTAAAAAAATTGACCAGTAGTTAGAATTTATTGCTAATCTCTGAGATGATGTACCTATTAATGATTTACTGAAATAAACAGATTTCGCAAAAATTATGTCTAGCTTTACAGAATTTCATGCTCACTGAGTAGGCGATATAGAGCCAAAGAGGAAGTGATGGCACTTGATCAAACCTTCAAACGTTTTTATAGTTTTATCAGGAAAGTTAAAGAGGGGCTTCTGGTGTGAGTATTCGTGAGTTCATGAAAGGCGATAATTGAGGCCTGGTAATGATGGAAAAGAATGATAAAGAAGAACTAATCGATTTAGCTGATTTTGAACTTTAACTTGTCAATGTAGCTATAAGAGAGTATAGTAATGTTAAAAATATGGGGGCTATATGGATAAGCGATTTGTTATACCAGTGAGAGTTGATAAGAGAATTTTAAATAAACTCGATTTTGTATCAACAAAGCCACAATAAGGACGATCAGAAACGATTGGTAAAGGATTAGAGAGGCTCTATAGTGAGCTGGGGAGAAAGATGACTAGAAAAGGATTGATTTAGGCACATATTTGGTTAGGTGTGGCTATTTCTGCCTTAGCACTCTATACCTACACGATTATTTATATTTTTAATTATGATATGGAAGAAATCTTTGAAAATTTTATTATTTTGGTAATTTATTCACCATTTTTCCGTTATTTTTGATATCAGTTGGGGGATTATCTTTATTGGCTTGAGTTGAATTCGCTTATCGTAATTTGCAACGATATAAAGAAATTAAAAAGTCCTTATCTTTCTTTTGGATTGTATTGTATTTGTACAAATTTTGAAGATACCTTGGGTATGATTTTACTATCACCCTTTATCTTTGTTTCCTTGCCACTCTATGCTTATTTACTCCTTGGTTTATTTATCTTTTTTTGGGGGCATGAGTCTTGCTATGGATGATTCTATGTCTCTTTTGTTAAAGGAAAGCTAAGACCGAGAAAGGACACATTTCGTCCTTTCTTTTTTGATAGATATAGCTTTTTCTTTTTAAAAGAGAATTTTTTTTCAAAAAAACTTGGTTATTTCGTTTATTTATGCTATAATAGGAACAATTATTTTTAGGAGGTGCAGTATGTCTTATTTGTTTGAGATATTACCGAGTTTATTGAGCGGTGCAAGCATGACTTTACAGGTTTTTGCACTGGTCTTGATTTTTTCTATTCCCTTGGGCGTTTTGATTGCCTTTGCCTTGCAAGTCCATTGGAAGCACCTCCATCATCTGATTAACATTTATATCTGGATCATGCGAGGCACACCCTTGCTCTTGCAATTGATCTTTATCTATTATGTGCTCCCAAGCATTGGGATCCGTTTGGATCGTCTTCCTGCGGCCATTATTGCCTTTGTTTTGAATTATGCTGCTTACTTTGCTGAAATCTTCCGTGGGGGAATTGATACCATTCCTAAGGGTCAATATGAGGCTGCTAAGGTTTTGAAGTTTAGTCCCTTTGACACAGTTCGCTATATTATCTTGCCCCAAGTGACCAAGATTGTTCTTCCTAGCGTATTTAACGAAGTCATGAGTTTGGTCAAGGATACTTCCTTGGTCTATGCTCTAGGAATTTCAGATCTTATCTTGGCTAGTCGAACAGCTGCAAACCGTGATGCTAGCCTGGTTCCTATGTTCTTGGCAGGAGCCATTTACTTGATTTTGATTGGTATTGTAACCATTCTTGCCAAAAAAGTTGAGAAGAAATACAGTTACTATAGATAGGAGGCTGCCATGTTAGAATTACGAAATATCAATAAGGGCTTTGGTGAAAAGCAAATTTTGTCCAATTTCAGTCTAAAAATTCCTGAAAAGCAAATCCTGGCTATCGTTGGGCCTTCTGGTGGAGGTAAGACAACTCTCTTACGCATGCTTGCGGGCCTTGAAACCATTGATTCAGGGGAAATTTTTTATAATGGAAAACCTTTACAACTGGATGAACTGGAGAAACGGAATCTACTGGGATTTGTCTTCCAAGATTTTCAACTTTTCCCTCATTTATCAGTTTTAGATAATTTGACTTTATCACCTGTGAAAACAATGGGAATGAAGCAGGAAGAGGCAGAGAAGAAGGCGCGTGGACTCTTGGAACAGTTAGGGCTAGCAGGGCATGCAGATGCTTATCCCTTCTCACTATCAGGTGGGCAAAAGCAACGGGTGGCCTTGGCGCGTGCTATGATGATTGACCCAGAAATCATTGGCTACGATGAACCAACTTCTGCCCTGGATCCAGAATTGCGCTTGGAAGTGGAAAAACTGATCTTGCAAAATAGGGAACTTGGGATGACACAGATTGTGGTTACCCACGATTTACAATTTGCTGAAAATATCGCAGATCAGATTCTCAAGGTTGAACCCAAGTAGGAGGTGCCAATGACTAATAAGAAAATTGCTTTAGTATTGGTTTCGCTCCTGACCCTCTTTTTAACGGCTTGTACTCAGAAGGCTAGTGATCCCAAACAGGATAACTGGGATAAGTATCAAGAGCAGGGAACTATTACTATTGGTTTTGACAATACCTTTGTACCCATGGGATTTGAAGAAAAGAATGGCCAATATACAGGCTTTGATATTGATTTGGCACAAGCTGTCTCAGAAAAATTAGGTTTTAAGGTTCAATTTCAGCCAATCGACTGGGATATGAAGGAAACAGAACTGCAAAATAGAACCATAGATGCCATTTGGAATGGCTATTCTGCGACTGATGAACGCCGAGAAAAAGTTGCCTTTAGTATTCCTTATATGGAAAATCAGCAAGTACTAGTTACGAAGAAAAGCAAGCAAATTCGTTCTGTAGAGGATATGAAGGATAAAACCTTGGGAGCCCAAGCCGGTTCCTCTGGTTATTTAGACTTTGAAGCCCAGCCAGATTTATTGAAAAATCGTATCAAAGATCAGAAGGCTAATCAGTACCAGAGTTTTAATGAGGCCTTGATTGATTTGAAAAATGACCGGGTTGATGCTTTGTTGATTGACCGAGTGTATGCTAATTACTATCTCCAGTCTGAGGGTATATTAAATGACTACAATGTTTTTTCAGCAGGATTTGAAAGTGAATCCTTTGCGGTCGGAGTTAGACCAGCTGATAAAAGATTATTAACAGCATTAAACCAGGCCTTTATCGAACTATACCAAGAAGGAAAGTTCCAGGAAATCAGCCAAAAATGGTTTGGAGAAGATGTAGCAACCAAAGAAGTGAAAAGTAGAGATTGAGTGTTTACTCAGTCTCTTTTTGCATCAAAAAATCCTCTGGCAAGTTCCAGAGGATAAGAGTATTATTTCATTGTTGGGAAGAGCAATACATCACGGATAGTTGTTGTATCAGTGAGGAGCATGCAGAGACGGTCGATACCGATTCCCAAACCACCTGTTGGAGGCATACCATATTCAAGAGCCTCAATGTAGTCGTAGTCAATGCCTGTTGCTTCATCGTCACCAAGTTCTTTAGCTTTAGCTTGGGCTTCAAAACGGCTAAGTTGATCGATTGGATCGTTCAACTCAGTAAAGGCATTACCGTACTCCTTAGTCATAATGAAGAGCTCGAAACGGTCAGTAAAGCGTTCGTCTTCAGGATTTTTCTTAGCAAGTGGAGATACAGCTACTGGATGTCCATAGACAAAGGTTGGTTGGATCAAGGTTTCTTCAACAAACTCTTCAAAGAAGGCATTAATAATGTGGCCGACTTCAGTGTAGTGTTTCTCAACTGGAACTTTCTTCTCAGCAGCGATAGCCTTGGCTTCTTCCAAAGTCATGTCTTGCCAAAAATCTACCCCAGTAATTTCTTTGATGGCATCCACCATGTGAACGCGTTTAAATGGTTCATTAATCTTGATTTCAGTTCCTTGATAGTTTACTGGACCATCACCCTTAACTGCCTTAGCAGCGTGTTGGATAATGCCTTCCGTCAAGTCCATGATGTCTTGGAAGTCTGCATAAGCTTGATAAACTTCGATGGAAGTAAACTCAGGGTTATGTGTAGCATCCATTCCTTCGTTACGGAAGATACGGCCGATTTCATAGACACGTTCCATACCACCAACGATAAGGCGTTTCAAGTGAAGCTCAGTTGCGATACGAAGCACCATGTCAATGTTTTGGGCATTGTGGTGGGTGATAAATGGACGGGCAGAAGCACCACCGGCTTCATTATGAAGAACAGGTGTTTCCACTTCAAGGAAGCCTTTTTGGTCAAGGTAACGACGGATTTCAGAGATGATCTTTGAACGAGTGACAAAACGCTCAAAGCTTTCACGGTTAGAAATCAAGTCAAGGTAACGTTTACGGTAAATTGTCTCAACGTCTGTCAAACCGTGGAATTTTTCTGGCAGAGGACGAAGAGCCTTAGACAAGTGTGTGATGTGAGTAGCCTTGATAGAGAGTTCTCCCATATCTGTACGCATGACTTCCCCTTCGACACCAAGGAAGTCACCAAGGTCTGCTTTTTTGAAGATTTCGTAGTTTTCTTCACCGACAGCATCTTTACGTACGTAGATTTGAATCTGCCCTTCGCGGTCTTGAAGGTGGGCAAAACCTACTTTACCTTTACCACGTTTGGTTACCAAGCGTCCTGCGATAGTAGCTGTTTCGTTTTTATCATGTAATTGTTCTTTATCGAGGTCGGCAAATTTATCTTTTAATTCTTGTGAATTTGCAGTGCGTTCAAAGCGTTTTCCGAAAGGATCAATTCCTTGTTCACGGAGCGCAGCCATTTTTTCACGGCGAACGATCTGCTGGTCATTTAGTTCTTCCATATGTTCTGTTGACATGGGATCCTCCTAGTTTTCCTCAAAATTGAATACGATGAGTCATTTTTTGCGATACTCCCATTTTATCATAAATAAGCAAGAAATTCACGGATAATCTTTCAAAACTAAAAAGAACTTGACGCTAAAATCAAGTTCTGTTATTGATAGGAAGTATCATTCCAAGTATCGAGAGTAAATATTTCAAAATCATGGGTTTCTAGAATGGTCAGGCTGGCATTTGCTAAACCACCATCTTTACGAAGAAGTGGCTCTTTATAACCGAGAAGAGTACGAAGACTGGCAGTAAGATTGGTGCCGTGACCGACAATTAGAATACGCTCAGCTGGACTATCTTTTAATGATTTGATAAATTGGATGGTACGTTGAGTGGTATTATAGAGGGATTCAGCGCCAAACATTTGAGTGTCAAATTGAGCAAGATTAGATCGGAAAGCTTTGATTTGTTGCGGGTAAATAGCTTCCAAGGTTGCAATTTTCAAACCTTCCAACTTTCCCAGCTGCCATTCACGGAGGTTAGGAACGCTTTCTAAAGGACAGGGAGTCTGCAGTTGACTTTGAATAATCTCAGCAGATTTGAACGCTCGAGGTAAATCACTTGAATAAATCTGATCAAAAGGAATATCCTTAAGATATTGACCTAGTTGTTTTAGGGTTTCAATGGATTCAGGAAGAAGGGGAGAATCTCCACTGGCACCTTGAAAGCGACCTTCCTGATTCCAGAGTGTACGACCGTGGCGGACAAAGTAGAGTTTCATTCTTAGTTGCCCTCCAAGATATCTACAAAGTCAGCTTTTACAAAGCTAGCCAAGTCTTGCGGAGCGACGATAATGCTGTGACCAACTTCGCCTGCAGAGACAATCATTTGATCCAAGTCTAGAGCGATCTTATCGATAAAAATGGGGTAATTGTGTTTCTGACGAATTCCGACAGGATTATTGGCTCCATGAATATAACCTGTTGTTTTTTCCAAGTCCTTTTGTGGAATCATGCTCACTTTTTTATTGCCAGAAATTTTGGCTAGTTTCTTTTCAGACAAATGTTGAGTGATAGGGACAATTCCGATAATTGGTCCTGTTTTATCTCCCAAAAGAGCCAAGGTTTTGAAAATCTGATCTCGTTCATAATCTTGGGGAAGTTCTCCTTCTAGGGCATTGATTTGAATCCCCTGATGTGGGATACCTGCTTTGGACAGGATTTGTTCCACCAATGTTTTTTTGACTTTAACTTTTTTTGCCATTATTTATACTTATCCTCCAATTGGCTCATCCAAATACCAAGCCAGATTCCCAGTGCAAAGAAGAAGGCAATGATGACATACCCAACAAGAGAAATACCGGTGTACTGGATACTTTCAGCATTTCCTGCATTTGGAATCAAGATTAAAAGGGTACTTGATAGGACGATACCGATGATGAAATGATAGACGCGTGAGTGGTAGTTGTTTAAGGCATAATCCATCAATTTTGAAAAAATGATGAGAGTTGCACCTGCACCGATTCCAATCGGGAAGAAGGTTCCCAAGAGGTCAAAGGTTTTAAAACCAGTCAACATAGGAGCATAGAGCCCCAAAATCAAAAGTAGGTTTGATGGACTGAGGCCAGGAACTAATACGCCAAGAGCCAGCAGTGTACCAGCTAGGACGAAATTAAGAAAGCTGGCGCTCAAGGTTCCAACGACAAAATTTAAGGCATAGAGTCCTAATCCAGAAATGATAAAGGTTATCCAGAACCAGACTAAATCAATCTTGTCTCGATCAGATTCTCGAGTTGATTCTTTGAGGAGGCTAGGAACTGTACCAATAATAGCTCCTGCAAAGCTCCATAAGACAAAGACCTGATAATTTTCAAGCAGGTATTCAATCGGGTAGGAAAATAAGCCGATTCCCAGAAACATACCAATGGCAACTGGAATAAAGTACAAAACATTTTCTTTAAAGTCTTTAAAGGGGTGAGCCAGAAAACCAATCATTCGTTCATAAATTCCTAAGATTGCTGCTAGAACCCCTCCGGAAATTCCTGGTAAGATAAATCCCAAAGCAATGACAATCCCTTTAATAACGCGTGCTAACCATGAGAGCATATTTTTCCTCCAACTATTTCTATTTCAAAAAATCCTTACTATATTGTATCACAATCTAAAACAAAAAGAAAAAGCAAATGAGAAACAAATGCTTTTAAGGTTTTAAAAAGAGTTTTCTAAAGGTTTCTTCTTTATTTTTTAAAGAAGAGATGACGTTGATATCCAAATCGTGGTCAAAGCCAGCAATTTTTCCTTTAGAAGTGTACTGGTGAATGTCATAATCTATATCAGTCTTAGGAGTTGCCTCGTAAAATCCTGAGTCAGAACCATAGGAAGGAATCCACACAGACGTAAACTTATCAGTATCAATACTGTGTTCTTCCATGAAGTATACTCCTACGTAGATTCCGATATTTTTAGCACCTAGTGATTCTAGTTTTGCACGAAAGGCTTCAACACCTTCGTTCATATTGGACATGGTTTTTTCTTCCACATCTAGCCAATAGTAGCTAGGGCTGTATGGCGATGCGGAATTATAAAAACTTTCAGCAGCCTTTTCCATTTCTTGGATACTTTTTCCAGCTACATAGGCATAGACCCCAACTGGGACATTTCGTTTTTGAAACTCGGTAATATGGGTTTTAAAGGCCTTGTCTACCCCATTAACAAAGGAAGCATCATTCTCTTTTGAAGACTGAGCGCCACTATGGACGCGAACAATAGCTCCTGAAATGTTTTGGGAGAGAGTATCGTAATTAATTTCCTCAGGTCGTTGCCAACCAGAAACATCAATCACCGGTTTATCTATATTATGTAGCGCTTGCGATTCTACTTGCGCGATATTTGACTTTGTTTTTACAGGATGGTCCTCAAAACGAGGGCGATTTAGGATTAAAATTAAAATCATAATCCCAAAAAAACCAAACAAAATAAGCGGATTAATTTTCTTTCTCATATCTTATAATTTTACCTTATAAATGAAAAAAAATCAAAAAAAAATACTCAAAAAATGGGTTAATAGAGGACTTTAGAGCATTTTTTCATTCAAGAGCGCGGAATGATTTGAAATATGGTATAATAAAAGGGAATTTCTAGAGAAAAGAGAAGATTATGTCAAATTATGCCATTATTTTAGCAGCGGGTAAAGGAACTCGCATGAAATCGGATTTGCCAAAAGTTTTGCACAAGGTTGCGGGTATTTCTATGCTAGAACATGTTTTCCGTAGTGTGGGAGCTATCCAACCTGAAAAGACAGTCACAGTTGTCGGACACAAGGCAGAATTGGTTGAAGAGGTCTTGGCTGGACAGACAGAATTTGTAACTCAATCTGAACAGTTAGGGACTGGTCATGCAGTTATGATGACAGAGCCTATTCTAGAAGTTTTGTCAGGTCATACCTTGGTAATCGCAGGGGATACTCCTTTGATCACAGGTGAAAGCTTGAAAAACTTGATTGATTTCCACATCAATCATAAAAATGTGGCGACTATCTTGACTGCTGAAACAGAAAATCCTTTTGGCTATGGACGAATTGTGCGTAATGACAATGCTGAGGTTCTTCGCATTGTGGAGCAAAAGGATGCTACAGATTTTGAAAAACAAATCAAGGAAATCAACACTGGAACATATGTCTTTGACAACGAACGCTTGTTTGAGGCTTTGAAAAATATCAATACCAATAACGCTCAAGGCGAATACTATATTACAGATGTCATTGGTATTTTCCGTGAGGCTGGTGAAAAAGTCGGAGCTTATACGTTAAAAGATTTTGATGAGAGTCTTGGAGTAAACGACCGTGTGGCTCTTGCGACTGCTGAGTCGGTTATGCGTCGTCGCATCAATCATAAACACATGGTCAATGGGGTCAGCTTTGTCAACCCAGAAGCAACTTATATCGATATTGATGTTGAGATTGCTCCTGAAGTTCAAATCGAAGCCAATGTTACCTTGAAAGGGCAAACGAAAATTGGTGCTGAGACTGTTTTGACAAATGGAACGTATATAGTGGATAGCACTATCGGAGCAGGAGCTGTTATTACCAACTCTATGATTGAGGAAAGTAGTGTTGCAGACGGTGTGACAGTCGGTCCTTATGCCCACATTCGTCCAGGTTCAAGCCTAGCTACCCAAGTCCACATTGGGAACTTTGTTGAGGTGAAAGGCTCTTCAATCGGTGAGAATACTAAGGCTGGTCATTTGACTTATATCGGAAATTGTGAAGTGGGTAGCAAGGTTAATTTTGGTGCTGGAACCATTACAGTCAACTATGACGGCAAAAACAAATACAAAACAGTCATTGGTAACAATGTCTTTGTTGGTTCAAATTCAACCATTATTGCGCCAGTTGAGTTAGGTGACAATTCCCTCGTTGGTGCTGGTTCAACGATTACTAAAGACGTGCCAGCGGATGCTATTGCTATTGGTCGTGGTCGTCAGGTCAACAAAGACGAATATGCAACACGCCTTCCTCATCATCCTAAGAATCAGTAGGAGCCTATCATGGAATTTGAAGAAAAAACGCTTAGCCGAAAAGAAATCTATCAAGGACCAATATTTAAACTAGTCCAAGATCAGGTTGAATTACCAGAAGGTAAAGGAACTGCTCAACGGGATTTGATTTTCCATAATGGAGCTGTCTGTGTTTTAGCTGTAACGGATGAGAAAAAACTTATCTTGGTCAAGCAGTACCGCAAGGCCATCGAGGCTGTCTCTTACGAAATTCCAGCCGGAAAGTTGGAAGTAGGAGAAAATACAGACCCTGTAGCAGCAGCCCTACGTGAATTAGAGGAAGAAACAGCCCATACAGGGAAATTAGAACTCTTATACGATTTTTACTCAGCCATTGGCTTTTGTAATGAAAAGTTAAAACTATACCTAGCAAGCGATTTGACGAAAGTGGAAAATCCGCGTCCGCAGGATGAGGATGAAACCTTGGAAGTCCTTGAAGTGAGCTTAGAAGAAGCCAAGGAATTGATCCAATCAGGTCATATCTGCGATGCCAAGACAATTATGGCTGTTCAGTATTGGGAATTGCACAAAAAATAGAGGAGGTCAGTATGGGTAAACCTTTATTAACGGATGAAATGATTGAAAGAGCTAACAGAGGCGAAAAAATTTCAGGTCCTCCTTTGCTAGATGATGAGGAGACAAAAATTTTACCAACCTCTTCTTCCCGTTTTGGTTATGCCAATCCTAAGGAACATGGTTTTAGCCAGGAAACCTTGAAGATTCAGGTCGAACCGTCTATTCATAAAAGCCGTCGCATTGAAAATACCAAGAGAAATGTCTTCAATTCTAAGTTAAATAAAATTTTATTCGCAGTCATATTTCTCTTGATTTTGCTTGTGTTAGCAATGAAACTTTTGTAATAGAAAAGGAATTGAAATGAAAATAGGAATTATTGCGGCTATGCCAGAAGAACTGGCGTATCTGGTCCAGCATCTAGAAAATGCCCAGGAGCAAGTTGTTTTGGGGAATACCTATCACACAGGAAGCATTGCCTCTCATGAAGTCGTTCTTGTAGAAAGTGGAATAGGGAAGGTCATGTCTGCCATGAGTGTGGCGATTTTGGCTGATCATTTCCAAGTGGATGCTCTAATTAATACCGGATCAGCTGGGGCAGTAGCAGAAGGCATCGCTGTTGGGGATGTTGTGATTGCCGATAAATTAGCCTATCATGACGTGGATGTCACAGCTTTTGGTTATGCTTATGGGCAAATGGCGCAACAACCACTTTATTTCGAATCAGATAAAACCTTTGTAGCCAAAATCCAAGAGAGTTTATCTCAATTGGACCAAAAATGGCACCTTGGTTTAATTGCTACAGGAGATAGTTTTGTTGCAGGAAATGACAAGATAGAAGCGATTAAGTCCCATTTCCCAGAAGTTTTAGCCGTTGAGATGGAGGGAGCAGCTATTGCTCAGGCAGCGCATGCTCTTAATCTCCCGGTTTTAGTCATCCGAGCTATGAGTGACAATGCCAACCATGAAGCAAACATCTCTTTTGATGAGTTTATTATCGAAGCTGGACGTCGCTCTGCCCAAGTCTTATTAGCCTTTTTGAAGGCCTTAAATTAAGCGAAAATTTGACAGTTTTTCTAGCTTATGATAAGATTTAAGTAAAGAAAAGCTAGAAAACGTTTCAGAGGATATTATGAGTATTGAAATGACCGTCAGTGAGATTGCAGAGGTCTTAGGATTATCTCGCCAAGCAATCAATAACCGTGTCAAAGAATTACCAGAAGAAGACACAGATAAAAATGACAAAGGGGTAACAGTAGTTACCAGAAGTGGCTTGATTAAGCTAGAAGAAATCTATAAAAAAACGATTTTTGAAGATGAGCCTGTCAGTGAAGATGTCAAGCAACGTGAACTGATGGAGATTCTGGTTGATGAGAAGAATGCTGAAATTCTTCGTCTCTATGAACAATTAAAAGCCAAGGATCGTCAGTTATCAGAAAAAGACGAGCAGATGCGTATCAAAGACCGTCAGATTGCTGAGAAAGACAAACAACTCGATCAGCAGCAACAATTGACCCTTCAAGCTATGAAGGATCAAGAAAATCTTAAGCTAGAGCTGGACCAAGCAAAAGAAGAAGTCCAATCAACTAAGAAAGGCTTTTTTGCTCGTTTATTTGGAGGATAATCAAGGAGCTGTTTAGGTTAAATGCTAACCTGATGGCTTCTTTTATTTCTAATCTAAATAGTATAGTTGCTCAAGTAATACTCAATGAAAATCAAAGAGCAAACTAGGAAACTAGCCGCAGGCTGTACTTGAGTACGGCAAGGCGACGTTGACGTGGTTTGAATTTGATTTTCGAAGAGTATAAAATAACAGTATAGGAGAGGTATAGAATGGAACGATTAGAAGATTACATTGCTTTCGATTTAGAATTTAATCAGCACGAAGGACAAACACACTTGATTCAAGTATCGGCAGTGCGTTTTAGAGATGGTCAGGAAATAGATGCCTATGATTCCTATGTTCATACCAATGTGCCTCTAAAAAGTTTTATCAATGGTTTGACTGGGATTACAGCTGAGACCTTAAAAGATGCTCCTCCAGTGGAGAAAGCCATAAAAGAATTCCAAGAATTTGTAGGTTCTTTACCGATGGTAGGTTACAATGCTGCTAAAAGTGATTTGCCTATTCTAGCAGAGCATGGTTTAGACTACAGCCAGCAGTATAAGGTAGATTTGTATGATGAAGCTTTTGAACGTCGTAGTTCAGATTTACATGGTATTGCCAATCTCAAATTGCAAACTGTTGCCTCATTTCTTGGATTTCAAGGTCAGTCTCATAATAGTCTAGAGGATGCACGGATGACGGCGCGTGTTTACGAGTCCTTTCTAGAGTCGGATCAAGCTAGAGAATTGTTAGAGACAGAAAGTAGCCTATCAAACAATCCTTTTGGAGGCTTGGACTTGTCTCAATTATTTGACTAGGAGTGACTATGAAACCTGAAAAACCTAAAAATCTAGGTTTTAAGCAGATATACTTTAATCTAGATAAAATACTCTTTCTATTTTTCTTGGCTTTCATGATGATTGAGTTTGTCTGGTTACCAGCAAATTCTTGGATTGCTGGACTTTTGCTCCGTCAGACAGGCTATCTCTTTCTTTCCTATAACAATATTTTTGCCATTATAACGGGTTCACCCTTTATTAGTCTTGCTTTATTTGTTCTGGTAATTGTTAATTTACTGATTGCCTATTTTCAAATAGGACTCCTCTTTATCGGTGCTCGGCATTTATTATGTCATGAAAAGAGAACCTTGCTAGAGTACAGTCGCAAGGTCTTTCACCAAAGTTTCTTGTTTATGAAGCAAGTCACGCTTGCAAAGATAGCCTTTATCTTCTTTTATGTCATGATGCTCTTTCCATTGATTCGAAAGATTTTAAAGATTTATTACCTCAATAAAATTGTCATTCCGGACTTTATCGTTGATTATGTGGAAGACAAGTATTGGCTAGTAGGTATAGTGGTTACTATTCTGGCTTTACTGCTATTTTACATTTCAGTGCGTTTCATGTTTGCCCTACCTCAGCTTTTATTTGAAAAGAGAACAGTCAAAGAAGCTGTCAGATACAGTCTAGAGAAGACAAGAAAGCACTCCTGGTTTTATACTTGGAACTTGCTTTGGATTGTCGTCAAAACCTACCTATTTTTCATTCTTCTGTTGATTCCAATCCTAGCAAGTCAAGTGCTGATGGATGGTCTGACTCATAAGGAATCTCTTGTGCTGGGAATTATCAACTTTGTCTTGATTAAGAATTTCCACTACATAGCCTTGACTTATTTTCTCATTAAGTTTGTTTCCTTCCTAACAGGAGAAGAACTAGAGATCACACCAAGGAGAAAGAAAGATCACTGGATGAGATGGGGAGTGATGGGCTGTGCTTGTATCTTTTTCGCTCTTGAGGGTTATGTTTATTTGGAAGCTCCAGTGGCCAATAAACCTTTAATTATCTCTCACAGGGGAGTATCCAATAAGAATGGTGTGCAGAATACAGTTCAATCTTTAGAAAAGACAGCCCAACTAAGTCCAGACTTTGTTGAGACAGATGTTCAGGAAACGAAAGATGGCCAGTTTGTCATGATGCATGATGCCAATATCAAGAATCTGACAGGTGTTAATGCCAATCCACAGGATCTAACTTTGAAAGAATTAACCAAACTCGATATTTCAGAAAATGGTTATCATAGCAAGGTGTCCAGTTTTGATGACTACCTCAATAAAGCCAATGAATTGCATCAAAAACTTCTTATTGAGATTAAAACCAGTCGAAAAGATAGCCCTGATATGATGAAATGCTTTATGGAAAAATATGGAACGGTTCTTAAGCAGAATGGTCACCAAATGCAATCCTTGGACTACCATGTGATTGATCAGGTTTTAGCCTACGATTCTCAAATTCCAATCTATTTCATCCTACCTTATAATAGTATTTTTCCAAGAACCAAGGCTACAGGTTATACCATGGAGTATTCAACTTTAGATGAAAATTTTGTCAACAAGCTTTGGAATACCGATCAGAAATTGTACGTTTGGACCATCAATAGTTCAGAGTCCTTTGATAAATCAGTTCATTTGGGAGCAGATGGCATGATAACAGATGACTTGGAAATGATTCAAGAGCAGGTTACTATTGCCCAAGAAAATCCAGAGTATACTGATTTACTTTTCAAACAGGCTATGGAATTCTTTAATTTTTAGTAAGCAAAAAGAGCCTGAGACAAAATAGTTCTCAACCACAAAAAAGCAACGGCAAATACGTTGCTTTTTTGGAGATAAGGGACTATTGTCCTAGGCTCAGTCTTGAGATAAGGTCCATAGAAACTCGTATTCTGAGGATTTTATTTTAAATCAGAGGTTGGCTCTCTCCAACCTTATTTGATATAGAGTTCTTGATTTTTTAGGACAATTTCACGGACATTTGAGAATTTTTTGAGTTTTTTAAGTTCTTCTGGATGAGTGACGAGAGTGATAACATAACCTTCTTTACCCATGCGACCTGTACGGCCAGCACGGTGAGTGTAGGTTTCACTATCTCTAGGAACATCAAAGTTTACGACGCATTCTAGACTATCGATATCAATTCCACGTGCCAGAAGGTCTGTTGCGAGAAGCAGGGTTAGTTGCTTGTCTTTAAACTTTTCTAAGATAACTTTTCTAAATTTAACATTGACATCACTAGCGAGGGAAACAGCCAAGATATCCCGATACTGTAATTTTTCCTCTGCGCTTCCAAGGTCTGATAGGCTGTTAAAGAAGACTAGCCCGCGGAAATCCTCAACATGAGCCAATTTTCGTAGCATATCCACTCGGTGACGCTGGTCTACCTGCATATAGAAATGTTGAATGTTGTCCAATTTTTGGTCAGAGAGGTCAATGGTACGTGTATTAGGTACAATCTTTTCTTGGTCAAACTTGGTCGTCGCACTCATGTAGATGAGTTGGTGGTCACGAGGTGCGTAGTGAGTGATTTTCTCAACAAAGTGAATTTGAGACTCATCTAGCAATTGGTCAAATTCATCCAGGATGATGGTTTCTACATTCATCATCTTGATTTTTTTCAATTTAATCAGCTCAAAGATACGGCCAGGGGTTCCAATAAGAATTTCTGGTCCTTTTTTGAGTCGTTCAATCTGGCGTTTCTGACTTGAACCTGATAGGAAGAGTTGGGCTGTCAAACCGATAGCCTCTGCCCACGTTTTACATACATCAAAAATCTGTCCAGCAAGTTCTGTATTTGGTGCTAGAATCAAGAGTTGTTGCGCTTTTTTCTTTTGTAGTCTGAGAAGGCTTGGTAGGAGGTAAGCGAGGGTCTTGCCAGTTCCTGTTGGGCTCACTCCTAGAAGATTTTCTCCTGCAAGAATGGGCTCAAATAGTTGAGTTTGAATGGGGGTAAATTCTTGGAAACCGAGCTGGTCACTCAGTTCTTGCCATTCAGTTGGTAGTTTGGTTTTCATTTTTCTGCCTCAAATCTAATGCCAGCAGTCTGGCGCATGGTATATAGTAGGTCATGAACAGAGCTTGCATCGTCCAGCCAAGTCTGGTAGAGTGTCTGGTCTGGTTGCTGAATCGTCTGTGCAAATGCAGCGACTTCCTCAGTCATCGTATGAGGAGTCTGTTGGATAGGAAGATGGACTTGATTTCCTTGGTGGTCGGTAAAAATAGCTGAATGGACATGTTCAATCGTATTGAGGGTCAAGGTACCATCTGTCGTATAAATCTCGCAAGGAAGAGTGGAAGTGATATTTTTCCCAGCTTTGATATGAACTTGAAATTCAGGGTAGAAGAGGATACCATCTCCATTTAGGTCAATGCTATTGTCAAGCTGTTGAGCATGGTAAGTTGCGTCATTAGATTTTCCAAAAAGACGAACGACAGCATAGAGGGTATAAATCCCCAAGTCCATAAGGGCTCCACCAGCAAAACGGTCTGAAAAGACGTTAGGTGTCTGTCCAGCCAATAAGTCCGGCATCTTGGAAGAATACTTGGCATAGTTGAAATCTGCCCCTAACACTTGCTTGTCTGTTAAAAAGTTTTTGATAGTAGTGAAAGCTTTTTCATGATAATTACGAGCTGCTTCAAAGATAAAACAATTATTTTTCTCAGCTGTTTGAACCAAATCCAGCCATTCTTGTGGCTGCGTGACAGCTGGCTTTTCAAGAATGACGTGTTTGCCAGCAGATAATGCAACTTTTGCCTGAGCAAAATGCAAGGAGTTTGGACTAGCAATATAGACAACATCAAAGGAGCTCTTGAAGAAGTCCTCTAATTGATCAAAGAGTTGGATATCTTGATAGCGAGAAGCAAAGGTTGTCGCAGTTTCTAGTTTTCTAGAATAGACTGCGACCAGCTTGTATTCTCCACTGGAATGGGCTGCTTCTATGAAGTGGTGGCTGATAGCCCCTGTTCCGATGACACCTAATTTAAGCATAGTTACTCCTTTTCCGATTTCAAATCCTTCTTTCATTATAACATAGATAGACAGGACTATCCAACATAGGGTAAAAAATTTCAAATAAGCTACTAGGTCTTTTCCAAAGAAAGTGGTACAATAATGAGATGAGTAAATGAAATGGGAGGGAAAATGAGGTTATTACCTATAAGAAAAATATCACGTCAGTCTAAGAGGCTAGCGCTTTTTTTGACGTTTTGTGCAGGATATGTAGATGCCTATACGTTTATTGTGCGAGGGAATACTCTTGTAGCTGGACAAACTGGGAATGTCGTATTTCTTTCAGTGGGACTTATTCAACATAATGTGTCAGATGCGAGTGCTAAAGTAATGACCTTGCTAGCTTTTATGATGGGGGTCTTTTTACTAACAGTTTATAAGGAAAAATTGCGAATTGTGAAAAAACCAATTTTGTCACTGATTCCTTTGGGAATCTTATCAATAGTTATCGGTTTTGTGCCGCAGACTGTAGATAATATCTATCTAGTGCCACCCTTGGCCTTCTGTATGGGGTTGGTGACAACTGCTTTTGGAGAAGTGTCGGGTATTGCCTACAATAACGCTTTTATGACAGGGAACATCAAACGGACCATGCTGGCTTTTGGAGATTATTTTAGAACTAAGCACACTCCTTTTTTGCGTGAAGGTTTCATATTTGTTAGCCTGCTTAGTAGTTTTGTCCTTGGTGTGGTCTTTTCAGCCTATTTGACGATTTTCTATCATGAAAAGACCATTCTTGGTGTTCCTATTATGATGAGCATCTTTTACCTCAGCATGCTTTTTGCATCTTGGCAGAAAAAAGTAAAAGAAAAAGCTTCATTTTAGGTGTTATTACTTGTAAGAAAATAGGAGATATGCTATACTTGAAGAGTTGACTATGCACAATCCTGTGCAACCGCACGAACATCGTTGCTCGTCGTATAACAAATTTAAACTTCGTCATTGTCGCCTTGCCTAACATAAGTTATGTCTTCGGCTCAATTCCTAGTTTATTCTTTGTTATACTTAGAGCTCTTCTTTTAAGTGGTTCGTCCCACGATGCTAGGCGAGTCTTCACAAAAAATTCGGGGAAACCCATAAAAATCATAGGAGGTGCATAATGAGCACATACGCAATTATCAAAACTGGCGGAAAACAAGTTAAAGTTGAAGTTGGTCAAGCAGTTTACGTTGAAAAATTGAACGTTGAAGCTGGTCAAGAAGTTA